>NZ_LKGQ01000010.1:0-126517 GCF_001401785.1 Pseudoalteromonas sp. P1-16-1b
TGATAGCTGATAGCTGATAGCTGATAGCTGATAGCTGATAGCTGATAGCTGATAGCTGATAGCTGATAGCTGATAGCTGATAGCTGATAACTGATAGCTGATAGCTGATAGCTGATATCTAATTTCTTTTATTTTAGCTACAATGCGCAGCCATCAGTTTATAGGTAAATACCCACAGTGACCCAGAGTTTAAAAAATTCAGTTTTAGCATTACGTGCCCAGCAAATAAGTGAATCTCGACGTGAGTTTAATGCCCGTGGTGGAAAAATGGATCGTTGTGATCAATGCTTAATTGCCAAGCATTACTGTATTTGTGAGGGCGCTGAGTACGCAAGCTGTAGCGCTGCAGTATGCTTACTTATGTATCACAATGAAAGTTTTAAACCGTCTAATACAGGGCGTTTAATTGCGGAAATAGTTCCTGATAATTATGCGTTTCGTTGGGATAGAACCTCCCCAGATCCTGCTTTATTAGCATTATTGAATAATGATAAATATCAGCCTTTTGTGATTTTTCCGGCTGAAGATGTTGAAACTGATAGGGTGGTAACCCAGGTTGAAACGCATGCAGGTAAACAGCCATTGTTTATATTTTTAGATGGTACATGGCGAGAAGCTAAAAAAATGATTCGTAAGAGTCCTTATTTAGATAACTTACCTGTGCTTTCTATTACCGCAGAAAAACTCTCAGATTACCGATTACGTGTAGCGCCCCATGCTCATCAGTTAGGAACGGCAGAAGTAGCTATTATGGTATTAGCATTGGCCGGTGAAGTTGATGCGAGCACTAAATTAGAGCAGCATTTTATTAAGTTTCGCGACGCTTATTTACTTGGTAAACGTAATAAAGGCAGGCCCGAATAAAGTGCAGAGTATTAATACGAAAAAGCTGAATTTGACGCTTGAGTATAGCCTAAACATATATAATTTGGCTGACTGCTGACTTTCAGGCAAAAGAAAAGCGCGAACCATCTCTAGTCGCGCTTGCGGAATCTTCTAACTTTGTTGCATCCTGCAATTGAACCTAATCAACTCCAATTTTTACGATCCGTGTTATTACAATATTACTTTCTAGTTCTATGTAATATAGGCTATCCGGGCCTGTCTCCATAAATCCCTAAAACATCCTGTAAGGTAAAATCTATTACCAATCCTTATTGCACATCCGAGTGCATTCCCTTTGTTACCATTCCGTTGTGTTGCCTTTAAGGCCTGTCCTTTTTGTTCCCTATCCTTTATAAACAACTATTCCGCTGTTGTTATCCATTATGCATCATCCTGATGCTATCCCTTGTGCAACAATCCATTGCGATACTCATCCTGAGCCTGTCCTTAAATCCCTGTTATCCTAAAAACCAAACCTTGGTATTCGAGTAGTTAATCCGTTTCCATTTACTCGGTAAGCGTCGTTGCTTATTTATGGGTTAATTATAGAGAGTGATTTGCAGTAAATGTAGGATAAAACCGCTTATGGTTTATGTTCTTACAAATGAAATATTTATAAATTATTTAAAATACAATGGCTTGCTGTATTTATGGGGTGTTATGCAGGGTGTTTTTACTCATTTACTGCCATAAGCGTAAGAGATATCTTACAAGGGTTTTCTTTTTTGGGCGTATTTATTACTAAGTAATTATATAAAGTGTGCACTTTTTAGTTCATCGCGGTAAAATTAATGATAATAATTATTAGTCAGGTAAGAAAATATGAAAAAAACACTAGCGCTTGTCGTTGGACTAATTATCTCAGCACCTGCTGTTGCAACCGATGTTGTGAATATTTACTCATTTAGACAACCTTTTTTAATTAAACCTATTTTAGATGATTTTACACAGCAAACAGGCATTAAAACTAATGTTGTGTTTGCTAAAAAAGGCCTAATCGAGCGTGTTAAGCGTGAAGGCAAACACAGTAAAGCAGATTTAGTTTTAACGTCTAACTTTAGTGCGTTAATTCAGTTAGAAGAGTTAAAGCTAACGCAAACTATTGATAGTGAGCAGGTTAATAATAATGTGCCGGCTGCATTTCGTGATGGCGATGGTCAGTGGGTGGCGCTCACTAAGCGAGTGCGAAATGTTTACTCTTCAAAAGAGCGTTTAGGTCCATTACCTGAGCTGAGTTATGAAGATTTAGCCGAACCTGAATATAAAGGTCAAATTTGTACTCGCTCTGGTAAACACCCTTATAATTTAGGGTTAGTTGCTTCTATGATTGCTCATCATGGTGAAGTCCAGACTAAAACATGGCTTGAGGGTGTAAAAGCTAATTTAGCGCGTAAGCCGCAGGGAAATGACCGTGCGCAAGTTAAAGCCGTTAAAGAAGGTTTATGTAATTTAGCTTTAGGTAACAGTTACTACTTAGGTAAAATGTTGCAAGATGAAGCGCAAAAACCGTGGGCAGATGCGGTTAATATTAACTTTCCAAACCAAACTAACCGTGGTTCGCATATTAACGTATCGGGTGCGGTAATTACTAAGTATGCTAAAAACCCTGAAAATGCCTTGAAACTCATAGAGTATATGACCGACAATAAGGCGCAAAATATGTATGCCTCGCTCAATATGGAGTATCCGGTCAAGCCAGGTGTTAAGCTTTCAAGTTTGGTTGCATCGTGGGGAAGCTTTAAGGAAGACAGCTTACCGCTTGATGAAATTAGCAAATATCGTCCGTTAGCCCTTAAGCTAATTGATGAGGTGAAGTTCGATCTTTAATGACTTATAAATTTCAGCTGTCGAAGTGGCAGCTTATTGCGTGGTCGACAGGGTTATTACTGTCGACCCCGTTATTTTTTCTGCTAGTAGAATCTTTACAAGGCGACTCAGAGGTATTTACTCACCTGTGGAATACCGTGCTGTGGGACTATATAAGTAATACCGTATTGCTGGTTTTAGGTGTAGGGTTACTTAGCTGTCTGATTGCGTTGCCACTGGGTTGGCTCACCGCTTATTGCCGTTTTCCTGGCAAACAACAGTTTGAATGGGCACTGATGCTGCCGCTTGCCATGCCTACCTATATTATTGCTTATGTGTACACGGATTTACTCGACTACGCGGGGCCGATACAAATAACACTAAGAGAATGGTTTGGTTGGCAATCACCCAATGATTACTGGTTTTTTGATATACGCACTTTGCCAGGGGCTATCATCATGATTGCGCTGGTACTCTACCCGTATTTATATTTAATTTTTAAAACCGCACTACGTGAACAATCCTTTAAATTAGTTCAAGCAAGCCAATTAATGGGATTAAGTGCATGGAAAAGCTTTTTTAAAGTAAGCCTAGTGCTTTCTCGTGGTGCTATTGTTGCTGCGCTGGCTTTGATCAGCATGGAAACCATGGCTGATTTTGCTACCGTTAGCTACTTTGCAGTCAGTACATTAACCACCGCAGTATACGATACTTGGTTTGGTTATTACTCATTAACTGCGGCAGCAAAAATTTCAGGGGTGATGTTGTTACTGCTATTCTTAGCATTGATCACCGAGCGTTTTAGCCGTCGTAACCAAGCTGTATTTGAGCGTCAGTCAAGTGTGAACAGTGAGGCGCTTTATATTCTTAAAGGTAAGTCTGCATGGTTAGCAACAGGCTTTTGTAGCCTTATTTTAATAATCTCATTTATTATTCCCATGGTTGTTTTGCTCAAGTATGCAATCATGTATTTTGATCAAGCGTGGAGTAGTGAATTTTTTAGCTATGCATGGCAAAGTTTGAAAGTGGCCGCAGTAGTGAGTGTAGTGACTATTGTTTTGAGTGTTTTAGTGGTGTTTTATCAGCGCATTGCAAAACAAGCAAACCCACTTATACCTGGGCGCTTAGCAAGTACCGGGTATGCACTCCCTGGGACAGTATTAGCTATTGCTGTATTGTTGCCACTCACCCTATTAGAAAATACTATTAACCGCATTCTGACTCCTTATAACTTAGATATTGGTTTATTACTTACTGGTAGTTTACTAACGATTATCTTTGCTTATATTGTGCGTTTTTACGCAGTTGCTCATGGTGCTATAGAGTCGAGCTTTTCACGCATTAGCCCCTCGCTTGATATGGCAAGTCAGTCAATGGGGAAAAGCCAAGGCCACACATTACGCTTAGTGCATTTGCCTTTATTACGCCGAGGCTTATTAACCGCTGGTTTATTGGTATTTATTGAGTGTATGAAAGAGCTGCCCGCAGCCTTACTGCTAAGGCCTTTTGATTTTGAAAGTTTAGCTACGCACGTGTTTCAATATGTTAGCGATGAACAATTAGAGCTGGCCTCCATATCAGCTTTATTTATAGTGGTGGTAGGTTTTATTCCGTTATATTTTATTAATCGTTCAATGGAGCAACGTAGTTAAATGAGTAGTTTGATTTTACAAGGTGTGAGCTATGCATATAACGGGACTAAGGTTGTAGATGATTTAGACTTAACCTTAGGTAAAGACGAAATAGTGTGTTTACTCGGTGCCAGTGGCTGCGGCAAAACCACCACGCTTAAAGCCATTGCAGGGTTAATTGAAGCCAAACAAGGACAGGTATTTATTGATGGTAAGTTAGTCAGTGACGCCAATACGTTTGTGTCACCAGAGCATCGTAATATTGGCATGATGTTTCAAGACTACGCATTATTCCCACATTTAACGGTGGCGAATAATATTGGCTTTGGTCTAAGCGGTATGAGCAAAACGGATAAACAGGCTCGCGTGGATGAAATGTTAAAACTTGTGCACTTGGTTGGCTGCGCGGATAGATATCCACATCAACTCTCTGGTGGTCAACAGCAACGGGTAGCGATTGCGCGTGCATTAGCTTATAAACCCAGCTTACTATTGTTAGATGAGCCGTTTTCTAATATTGATACCCAAGTCCGATTTGAGTTAATCGCTGATATAAGACGTATTATTAAAGCTCAACAAGTGTCGGCAGTATTTGTTACTCACTCAAAAGAAGAGGCGTTTGCATTTTCAGATACACTTGCTGTTATGCACCAAGGTAAAATTGCGCAGCAAGGCACGCCAGAGCAGCTTTTTGCTAAACCAAGTTCAAAGGAGGTTGCAGAATTTCTGGGTCAGGGCATATACTTAAGCGCAGCTGCATTAACAGCCACTGAATATGAAACGCAGTTTGGTGTGGTTAAATCAATACTGCCACAGCAACACGTAGTGGCTGAAAAGGGGGTTATTTATGTGCGTCCACACCAGCTTGAGCTTGCCAGTAGTAACAATAACGAACTGCAGTGTGAGTGCGTTACAATTCTAAGCAGTCGCTTTATTGGCTCTGCTTATGTATATACTGTCGTTATTGCTGAACAAGAAATAGAAGTTGCAGCTCAGTATGGCCAGTCATTTGAAATTAATGAACAGGTTATAATAAAAATAAAACCGCACACGGTGAATTTTTTTAAATCGTAATTAATCACTGTGTTTTGCTCTAAAAAGTAAGGAATAACAATGGCGCAAGCGCAATCAGGGATTTGTGCTGAAGCAAACTTACACGGTTTGCACTTATTTTTTAATGTACTTGATGGTCACGACGAATCACTTCGCTCTAAGCTTAAACAAGTGAGCGATATTGAAGATGAGTTTAGTGATCAGTTTTCTGAATCTATGCTTTCTTGCATGGTGGCAATTGGTGCGCAATATTGGCCGCATATCTTACCTGATTTCATGCCAAGCGAGCTGCAAAGCTTTCCTAATATTACCCATAGCGAGTTTGTTATGAGTGCAAGACCATGTGATTTGTTTGTGCAAATCCGCTCAGACAGAGAAGACGTGAACCACTTGTTTGCACTACAAATTCTCAAACTATTCACCCCTGATGTTGAGCTGGTAGAGCAAGTTCGTAATTTCCGTTTTTTAGATGGTCGTGATTTTAATGGTTTTATCTATGCGGGCGATACCCCTCATGGCCGTCAAAAACGCGTAACGGCGTTAGTAAACAAACCTGATAGTTTTGAAGATCAAGGTAGTTACATTCATGTGCAGCGCTATAAACATGACTTGAGCCTGTGGCAGCATTTGTCATTACATGAACAAGAGCAAATAATGGGTCGTACACGCCTTGATAATACCTTGCTCAGCCCCGCACTTGAGAGCAGCCATGCAACCCGAAGTGAATTAAAAGACGAACAAGGTCAGGCACTGTTACTTAACCAAAGCATGCCTTATGGCGATGTGTATGAGCAAGGTATGTTAGTGATCACGTGCTCTGCTAAAGGGGATGCATTCGAAAAAGTGCTAACTAGCCGACTAGGGCAGGGAGAGAATTATGATCACTGGCTTGATTTTACTCAGGCGGATATGGGCTCTGCATTTTTTGCCCCCTCAGTACGATTTTTGAAGCAGTTATAAAAATTACAAAACGGCTATGTATTATTCATAGCCGTCTTTATTACAGCGTTAGTGATTAAACCGTATCAAATAAAATACGAACACGCTCTAGTGTGAGGTCTATTTCTGAGATTTTAGCTGGTGCGATAAAAATAGTATCATCGCCAGCAATAGTACCTAGTACGCCATCTGCTTTGCCTAATGAATCAAGTAAACGCGCAATGAGTTGAGCAGCTCCAGGACTGGTGCGAATAATAATCATCATTTCGTTATGCATAATATCAATAACGAGCTGGCGTAATGGGCTCTTAGCGGTAGGTACCCCCATTTCGGCGGGTAAACAGTATACCATTTCTTGTTTTGCATTACGGGTGCGTACCGCGCCAAACTTACTTAACATTCGCGACACTTTACTTTGGCTAATATTATCAAAGCCTTGCTCTTTTAACGCATCAACTATTTCGCCTTGTGAGCCAAAGTTTTCTTCTTTTAAAAGTGCTTTAAAGGCTTTAACCAATGCTTCTTGTTTATCTTGTGGTTGCATAGTGTCTAATTAGTTATGTAATAGATACTGCAAATTCTACACAAAAATGCATAATTATGCAGCAGTTGTTTGCTTAAGTTGCCATTTTGCTGCGTTTAAACAGCAAAGTTTACAACTATGGTCGAAAATATAGCTAAAATAAGCAGGATAAATTTGTTTTTAGTCGTTAATTTCTTTATCTTATGAACCACAAATATTTCCTACCTCAAATCACGGAGAATTCCAATGAAAGTTGCTGTATTAGGTGCTGCAGGCGGTATCGGTCAAGCGTTGTCTTTATTATTAAAAACAGGTTTACCAGCTGGCTCTGAATTATCACTATATGATGTTGCGCCAGTAGTTCCTGGTGTTGCTGTTGACCTTTCTCACATCCCAACAGATGTTAAAGTTGCAGGTTTTGGTGCTGACGATTTAGATAAAGCATTAACAGGTTGTGATATCGTTCTTATCCCAGCGGGTATGCCACGTAAGCCAGGTATGGATCGTGCTGATTTATTTAATGTTAACGCTGGTATCATCAAAACACTAGCAGAAGGCATTGTTGCTAACTGTCCTAAAGCGCTTGTGGGTATTATTACTAACCCAGTTAACGGCACTGTACCAATTGTTGCTGAAGTATTTAAAAAAGCAGGTACTTATGATGCTAAACGTGTATTCGGTATTACAACACTCGATGTGATCCGTTCTGAAGCGTTCATTGCTGAGCTTAAAGGCGTTGACGTAGCAAGCGTTAAAGTTCCAGTAATTGGTGGCCACTCAGGCACAACTATCCTACCGTTACTTTCTCAAGTTGAAGGTGTTACTTTCACTGATGAAGAAGTGGCTGCACTGACTCCACGTATCCAAAACGCGGGTACTGAAGTAGTTAATGCTAAAGCGGGCGGTGGTTCTGCAACATTATCAATGGGTGCTGCTGCTGCACGTTTTTGTATGTCTTTAGTTAAAGGCTTACAAGGTGAAGACGTTGTAGATTATGCATACGTTGCTGTTGAAAATGGCGATGCAGAGTACTTCGCACATCCAGTACGTTTAGGTAAAAATGGCGTAGAAGAAATTCTTTCTTACGGCACCCTAAGCGCATTTGAAGAGCAAGCAAAAAATGACATGCTTGAAACTCTGAAAAAAGACATTAAAGAAGGTGTTGATTTTATGGCGTAATAGCCAAAATTAACCCATAAAAAAGCCTGCACTTGCAGGCTTTTTTATTGCTCGGAATTATCTACACAGTATAACTTAGTGGTCGCGGTCAACCGCTATTCTAGCTAAGCTAATTAACGCTTGCTTGTAACTTGATTCAGCTAAGCAATCTAAACAAGCAATTGCTTTCTCTGCTTCTTGCTCTGCTTTTTGCATAGTGAACTCAAGGGCATTGGTATGTTTAAGTGCAGCGAGTATCTCATCTAGATGCTCCATACCATTACAGTGCTCAATAGCGTCTCTTATTAACTGTGTTTGATGCTCACTACCGTGTTGCATTGCATATATAAGAGGTAACGTCGGCTTACCTTCAGCTAAATCATCGCCAATGTTTTTACCAAGTTGATCGGCATCAGCGTTGTAATCTAAAACATCATCCACTAACTGAAAAGCAGTGCCTAAATGCATACCATACAAATTAAGTGCGTTTAATACACTGTCATCTTGCTCAGTAATAATAGCAGCTAGCCCGGTTGCAGCTTCAAATAACTTGGCGGTTTTAGAGTAAATAACCTGCATATAACTGGCTTCAGTAGTATCTGGGTCATTACAGTTCATTAATTGCAGCACTTCGCCTTCAGCAATAATATTGGTTGCATCGGCTAATACTTGCATTATCTGCATTTTACCAAGGCCTACCATTAGCTGAAACGAGCGAGTATAAATAAAGTCTCCCACGAGAACACTGGCGGCATTACCAAACTCGGCATTTGCTGTGGGTGTGCCACGGCGCAAGTTAGATTCATCTACTACATCGTCATGTAAAAGCGTTGCGGTATGAATAAATTCAATAATTGTTGCTAGCGTAATGTGATCTTTACCTTGGTAACCTAGCGCTTTAGCCGCCAAAATAGCCAACATGGGGCGAACACGTTTGCCACCGCTGTTAACAATATACAAACCAAGTTGATTAACTAACGCCACATCTGAGCGCATTTGCGCATGTATTAGTTGATTGACGTCATTCATATCGCTTTCGATTAACGCCTGGATAGCTTTTATATCCATTGATCTCCGAGCCAATTTTAATGTGTGAACGGCGCAGATTGTACAACAAAAAACGCATTAGCTCGATATTTTGTGATGATTCCTTAAAAAAACACCCTTAAGTAGGTTAAATGACCTATTAACTTGGTGAATAAATGATTAAACAGCGCGGTTTAAATTTGAATCATCCTTGACGGTTAATTGAACTGCGTGGGCTTGCTTTGCGATTGCTAATTTATTTTCTCTAACCGTTAAAAAGCGCTTGGCAAAGGGGGATTTTAATATAAAATAGAGGAAATATTGAATTGCTCTCAATGCAGCTACTTTTTATTCATTTAATTACAAAAAGAGGCTTGCTAGTTTTTTCGCATTAGCGTAAACTTCGCGCCCTATTGAAGAATATTTTAGTTGCGTCGATTTGAGGGCGCACAGACGGAGTTAATTATGTACGCGGTTTTCCAAAGTGGTGGTAAACAGCACCGTGTGACTGAAGGTCAAACAATTCGTCTTGAGAAATTAGACGTTGAAACTGGTGCAGCAGTTGAATTTGATTCAGTACTTTTAGTTGCTGATGGTGAGAAGATCGAGATTGGTGTACCGTTCGTAAACGGTGGTAAAGTAACAGCTGAGGTTGTTTCACACGGTCGCGGTGAGAAGATTAAGGTTGTTAAATTTAGACGCCGTAAGCATTCTCGTAAGCAAATGGGCCATCGTCAATGGTTCACAGAAGTTAAAATCACTGGCATTAGCGCTTAATTAGAGGTACTTAGAAATGGCACATAAAAAAGCAGCTGGTAGTACTCGTAACGGTCGCGATTCAGAAAGCAAACGCCTAGGTGTTAAGCGTTTTGGTGGCGAATCAGTTCTAGCGGGTAGCATCATTGTTCGTCAGCGTGGAACTCGATTCCACCCAGGCGCAAACGTAGGTATCGGTAAAGACCACACTATCTTCGCAAAAGCAGATGGTAAAGTTCAGTTTGAACAAAAAGGTCCTTTAAACCGTAAATACGTAACTATCGTAGCTGAGTAATCAGTAAGGTAGTTAAAAAACCCCGCCTTTGCGGGGTTTTTTGTTTTAAGCAGCTCTAAATATATACCCAAGTGTTTTTATGCTCAGTGTGCTCTATAGGCCACTTAGGTATATAATAGAGTTATTAACAAGCCAATCCCTAAAGTGAGTAATCATGAAGTTTGTAGATGAAGTAGAAATTCGCGCAGAAGCTGGTGACGGTGGCAGCGGCATCGTGTCTTTTCGTCGTGAGAAATATGTTCCAGATGGTGGACCTGATGGCGGTGACGGTGGAGACGGTGGTAGTGTTTATCTACAAGCTGATGAAAACTTAAATACCCTTATTGACTATCAATTCGAGCGTTTTCATAGAGCAGAACGCGGTACTAACGGTCAAAGCCGTAATTGTACTGGTAAAAAAGGTGAAGATCTGATTGTAAAAGTACCGGTAGGCACACGTATCATTGATGTTGATACACAAGAATCATTAGGGGATTTAACCCAAGATGGTCAACGAATTGTGGTTGCAAAAGGCGGTTTCCATGGCTTGGGGAATGCGCGTTTTAAATCAAGTACCAATCGTGCCCCACGTCAAAAAACACTCGGAACACCTGGTGAAGTACGTAACCTTAAGTTAGAGCTAATGCTGCTCGCTGATGTAGGTTTACTGGGTTTACCAAATGCCGGTAAATCGACTTTTATTCGCAGCGTATCGGCTGCAAAACCTAAAGTAGCAGATTATCCATTTACTACGCTTATCCCTAACTTAGGTGTTGTTCGTCCTGAAGCAAATAAATCATTTGTCATTGCCGATATTCCTGGCTTGATTGAAGGTGCATCGGATGGTGCAGGCTTAGGTATTCGTTTCTTAAAGCATTTAGAACGCTGTCGTGTGTTATTGCACATTATTGATGTTATGCCAGTTGATGGTTCAAATCCTGTTGATAATGCTTTTGCAATCATTAACGAGCTACATCAGTACAGCCCTAAGCTTGCTGAAAAGCCTCGCTGGTTAGTATTTAATAAAATTGACTTATTGCCAGAAGATGAAGCCAAGGCCTTATGTGAGCAAATTGCAGAAGAGTTAGGTGAGTCTGAAAATATTTATAGTATTGCTGCAATTAATAAATTGAATACTCAGCCATTAATTCACGACATCATGACGCTACTTGATAACATGCCTAAAGAAAAGTTTGTTGAAGTTGCAGACGAAGAGGTTGAATTTAAATGGGATACCTACCATCAAAAAGCCACTAAAGGCGATGATGATGACTGGGATGATTGGGATGAAGATGATTACGACGTAGAAGTTGTCTACGAGCGTTAATGATAATTGTATATATTTAAAAGGAGCTAACGCTCCTTTTTTATTTTTTTAATAATAAAGAATTAGGTGTTTAGTGTGATAATTTCAATGATTGCAGCAATGGCAAACAACCGTGTCATTGGTTTAGATAATAAAATGCCATGGCACTTACCTGGCGATCTTCAGCACTTTAAAAAAGTAACCTCTGGTAAGCCCGTTATTATGGGGCGTAAAACATTTGAGTCGATAGGTAGGCCGCTGCCTGGGCGTCGCAATATTATTATTACTCGCAACACTGAATATAAAGCAGCGGGAATTGAAACAGTAACCACGCCTGAGGCTGCACTTGAGCTTGTTAATGATGTTGCAGAGGTGATGATTATTGGCGGTGGAAACATTTACCAGCAGTTCTTAGGGCAAGCACATCGGTTGTATTTAACCTTTATTGACTTAGATGTAGAAGGGGATACACAGTTTCCTGATTACCAAAATGTTGCAAGTTGGCAAATTGAAGATGAAATGTTGATGGCTCCTGATGATAAAAATAAATATAGTTATAAGTTCGTAACTTTGAATAAAATCTCTTAACATTATTGCCAAAATCTGAGCGTGTTGGTACAATATTAAACAGTCGAGTACGAAAAAAGTATTAATATAGGGTGTCCAATCAATGATTAAATTACCGAAGCTAGTTGTAATTGCTGCTATTGCAGCGGGTTCGTTTGCTTATACTGCGCCTGCAAGCGCTAATGATCAGTTAGCTGTTTCAGTCTGTGAATACATTGCTGGTGATGATAAAAACCGTCTGCGTAGCAAATTAAAAAGTTCACGTGTGAAAGTTCGTAATATCTATGATGCAGTTTTCTGTAATGGTAATAACTTATTGCGTCACGCTGTTGCAAGTAATGCAGTTGATACAGGCGAGTACATTGTTAAAAACTTATCAAAGAGCTCACTTGAAGATGGTGCCGATATTGCTTGGGCTGAGGCAAATCATGCTGGATCACCTTTAATCCCTATTATTAAAGATCGCGCAGGCCTTTAAATAAAAGCTTAATTAATAAAAAAAACCGCGTTTAAACGCGGTTTTTTTTACTTAGATAAATTGTCATTTTACACCCTGTTTAACTACCTTTAAGTCTAGTTCCCCCTGAGTATTTATCCTTATTACTCTTATTACATAAAAATGTCATAAAAACTCAATACTCTATGTGTATGTCAGTTTTGAGATATATTTATGCGTGTATCATTTTTTACCCGTTTACTAGCCATTTTATTAACGTTAGCAAGTATCCTTTTAGCCGCTACCTTGTTATGGGCAAGCCATACATTACTTAAACTTCAGCAACAAGATAGCGCATATAGCCAATTAAAAAATAGCATAATGGTCGAGCTTGCCGATCATTTGGAAAGTTATTTAGTACAAGGTAATAGCCAATACCTAAAACAATCATCGACCTTGATTGAGCAGCTTAAAGCGCAACAGTTAACGGTGCTGCCTCCTGAATTAGAAATTCGTTTAGCTGCACAATTAACTTCATTAAATACAGATATTAATGGTAAATACAGAGCACTTGGAAAACTATCTGGCAATGAAACTGCGCTGTTAGATAACGCGCTTAGACAAATGGCCGGCTCAGCCTCTTCACTCATTAATTATGCGCAAAAAGCACCAATGCAAACCAGTAACGCTCTTAATTATTATAAATTAGCGAGTGATTATTACAGTGAAGTGGTTAATTTATCTTTATCGACTTACCAGTTGATCAATGATTACCAACCTGAGGTAGAGAAAAACCTGCAACAAAGTATAAAAACCCTAAATTTACTAGCTATAAATATTGAGCAATTACCGAACTTAGGGGTAATGACTGAGGTTGATGAGTTTGCTTTATTTGTAGATGAGGAACCGGAAGATTTGGCAGCTGAAATAAAAGCGGAGTTGGTGAGTTGGCCTAAACGTTATTTGCGCGATTTAAGCAGTACTTTATCGCAATCAAAGCAACGTGATTCTGGAACGAATGAGTTACGTGAACAAATTAGTTTAGTATCAAAAACAGTGATTGAGGCAGAGCAAACATTAAAAGCACAGCAAGATAACGTGAAACGACAAGTGCTTTGGGTGTTTGGAATAGCAATAGGCGGATTAGTAATATTAGCTTTTAGTGTCTATTGGGTACAGCGCGGACAGGTTTTACAGCCTTTACGACAACTGCGAGATGGGTTTGCATTTTTAATAGAAAGTAATGAGTTAAAAAATATTACAGTGAATAATCCTAAAACAGAGGTAGGAGAAATAGCGCAGTATTTTAATCAGTTAATTGAGCGCCAGCGTTTAGAAGCGCAAGAAAGAGCGAATATGCTCAATGTAGTCAGCCAGTTTATGCAGCAAATGAGTGAGCATTTACATACTATTGGGCAAAAAAGTAATGCGAGTTATCAGCAGGTAAATCACAATGAAGAACTGCTTCTTAATATTCAGCAACTGGGTGAGCAGGTTAATTATATTAACGCTCAGGCTGCTGAAAATGCCCAAAGTACTTATGAGGCAATGCAGCAAAGTGTTGGTTTTGCTAAAAGTATGCTTAATGCCAGTTCTGATACACAGCAACGTATTGAGCAGGGGATGCATAGTGTTCAGGAATTACTGAGTGGGGTGCAAGGAGTGAGTAATATTATTACGGTTATACGCACCATCGCTGAGCAAACAAACTTACTCGCGCTCAATGCTGCGATAGAATCAGCAAGAGCCGGTGAGCAAGGTCGAGGTTTTGCCGTAGTTGCCGATGAGGTAAGGCAATTAGCAATGCAAACCCAAGGTTCGTTAAAAGAGATCAATGATCAGTTGGCGCTACTAAGTGAAAACTCTCAAGTGGTTTATAAACAAATCAATGCACTAACTGAGGATGCACAATTACAAACCGCAAATGCTCAAGAGCTTAAAGCAAACTCTGAAGGAGTCGCAGGCAATGCGCAGCAGGCTAATAAAGTTGCGATTGATGCAATGGAGCTGGCTAAACAGCAAAATGAGTTGCTCCAAGGCTTTACTCTATCGATGCATGATATGAAAAGCCAAGTAAGTGAGTCGAGTGAATTAGTTGCTGATATAGGCTCGCAGTTAGAGTTGCAAATGACATCTATTAAAGAAGGTCTAGGTTTAGATAACAACAGCGATTAATCGAAGACGAATTAAATATTAATCTGTATGCTAAAAGACTATGTAATTACCCTAAGGAATTAATATGATAGAGCAAGGTCAAACAATACCTGCAGTAAGTTTATCTCAGCTTAGTGATGAAGGTATGCAAACGCTCACTAATAATGAATTATTCGCAGATAAAAAAGTTGTATTATTTGCAGTGCCGGGTGCTTTTACGCCTACTTGTTCCAATGCTCATTTGCCTGGTTATATCGCGCTAGCTGATAAATTCAAGGCTAAGGGTATTAACGCTATTTATTGTGTATCGGTAAATGATGCATTTGTTATGAAAGCATGGGGCGAGTCACAAAATGCAGAACATATAGATATGCTTGCAGACGGCGATGCCAGTTTTACTCGTGCCTTAGGGCTTGAAAAAGATACTGCTGGCTTTGGTGGTTTGCGTTCTAAGCGCTACGCTATGGTTGTAGATAATGGTGTTGTTAGCGAATTACTTGTAGAACAAGAAAAAGAATTTGTAATAAGTAGTGCTGAAGCCGTTTTAGCCAAGCTATAACTAAGCTGTTTTAAGTATTGAATAAAAGCCGATACATATGTATCGGCTTTTTTTATCTAAGGAGAAAGTAGTTTACGGCTGGTATTGACCGCTTAGCGTTAAACCAGAAAAGGTTTGATACGCATTTACGCTTAGATGCCATGTTCCCGCTTGAGGGTTACTAAATGTACATGTTTCAGCGTTACCATTTTTATAAGGACGACAATCATAGCTTGAGCTAGTTGGTTGACTGCCAAATTTTACAAATAAATCTGCATCACCGGTGCCGCCAGACGTTGTTACTGTAAAGCTAGCCATGCCAGCTGGCACATCTAGCGTGTAATGTTTCCACTGACCTGCATTTGCAGTAACATCAGACACTGTGCCACCACCTGCTTGAGGTGTACCTGAACCACCACCGGTTGAACCACCTGTAATGTTACCGACTAAGCTAACACCAGTGTAGGCAGAATAACCATTTAACATTATATGATAAGTACCTGGGGTTGGGTTATCAATAGAGCACTCTTCACTGTTACCGCCTTTATAAGGGCGACAGTCGTATGTAGAGGTAGTTGGTTTGCTACCGGCACGTACATACAAGTCAGCATCACCTGTACCACCGCTCATAGTGAAAGTAACATTAGTGGCACCGCTTGGGACTGTCATAGTGTAAAAGTCTTGTGCACTTGCTGCACCACTTAATCCCGTTTTCACTTGTCCATCAACAAGCTCATTATCACCTGATGTTGGCGGTGGTGTGCCACCTGATGCTGCGGCAACAGCGGCTGCAGCATCCACAATACCTGTGCCACAGCTAGTACATGTTGCAGAGAATGAGCGAGTGGTTGTTTTTAAGATGTTTTCAATTTCATCAGGAGTCGCATTTGGTTTAGCTTGTTTGATCAATGCAGCAACACCCGCAACATGAGGTGCAGCCATTGATGTACCTTGCGAAAAACCATAGCTGTCGCTTGATGGTGTTGTTGAACCTGAGTTGTAAGTAGATAAAACACCCTCAGAATCATTTGCAAAGCTTTGCGCGCCACCTGGGGCTGCTACATCAATATTACTACCATAATTTGAGTAATATGCGCGGCCACCGTTACGGCCAACTGATGCAACGTTAACAACACCACTACAGTTACCTGGGTTGTAGTTTGCAGAATTATCGTTATCGTTACCTGCGGCAATAACAACAACAGTACCGTTATTGCGTGCTGTATTAATAGCATTTTGAGTCGTTGAGCTACATGCACCTGCACCACCTAAGCTCATGTTTATAACATCAGCAGGGTTAGCATTTGCCGATGTACCCGACACATTTCCACCTGAAGCCCAAATAATACCATCAGCAATGTCAGAGGTTAAACCTCCACATTTACCTAACACACGTACAGGCACTACTTTCGCGTCGTAAGCAACACCAGCAACACCTTCACCGTTATTAGTTACCGCAGCAACAGTTCCTGCTACGTGAGTACCGTGCCAGCTAGAACCTTGTGCACCGTTGTTACCACATTCTCCGGCTGCAACTGCATCCCCTGGATCGCGAGCATCGTTATCACGGCCATTGCCATCATTAGCGACTGATAGATTAGAGATCATATCGTAGCCAGGTAAAATATTGGCGTTTAAATCAGCGTGCGGACGGTAACCAGTATCAAGAACAGCTACAACCACGCCGCTACCTGTAGCAGTATCCCAGGCTGTTGGTAGATTTAGGCCACCGGCTTGCTCATAGTAATGCCATTGGTCGCCATAACGAGGGTCGTTTGGTGTTGCAAATGGCTTTAACATTTGATCGACTTCAATGTATTCAACATTGCCTGAATTGACCATTTCTTGCATAAACTGTTGTGCTTCTTCAGCATTGAGCTTTTTGTCGGCACGCATTACGTGATGATCATTCAATGCCATTGCGCGGATATATTTAGCTTTAACTTTACCTTTTTTTGAGGTGAAGTTTTTTACAAAGCTTTGCGCTTTTTTATTCATCATTGCAGGCGATGCTTCAGTTGTTGATACGTTCATCATATCGCTATTATTTTTATATTTGATAATGAACTGAGTTTCAAACCCACCTTGATTTTGCATTTTAGCTGAGGTTTCAGCCATAGAAGGTGAGATTGCTTGTGCTGGATTTGCCATGCTTGAGCTGGCTGCAAATAGTGTACTTATTGTTAGCGCAACAGCGCATTTTTTAAATGAATCATTAGAAGTCATAATTACCCTTAGTTTTATTATTATTTGTGGAAAGCCACAAAGCGGGTACAAAGGTAAATGATCTGTTAACTATTTTGAAATATTAAATACGTATGTGCCTATTTCATTTAGTTATAACCGTGAATTCAGTAAGCTTTCAGTCGTTTTGTATTTGTTTTTATTATGTTGACGATCCTAATGTATTAGATTTATTTGGTGCTTTTTATCATTATTTAATCTTTATTGATAAATTAAAAACAATATAACAGCTATCTTGTTGTTACCGAAACTTTGTTATAATTCACCAAAGTTTTTAAGAGATGACTAAATGACTCACGTTGATGTGATGGTGATCGGTGCCGGAGCTGCAGGTTTAATGTGTGCAGCACAAGCAGGATATCGCGGCCGAAGTGTTACAGTGCTTGATATGGGTAAAAAGCCAGGACGTAAAATTTTAATTAGTGGCGGCGGGCGTTGTAACTTTACTAACGAAAATGCGAGCCCTAATAACTATTTATGCACTAATCCCCATTTTGTAAAGTCGTGCTTAAGTCGTTATACCCAGCATGACTTTGTAGAGCTTGTAGACCGACATGGTTTGGCGTATCACCATAAAACATTGGGACAATTATTCTGTGACAATAGCGCACAAGACATTGTTGATATTTTACTAACAGAGTGTGAGTGGGCGGGTGTTACAATTAAACTACGCAGCGAAGTGCTAAATGTAGCTAAAACAGCAACAGGTTACAGTGTCACAACTGAGCAAGAAACACTGACCTGTGAGTCGTTAGTTGTCGCATCTGGCGGTTTAACTATGCCTAAACTTGGCGCGACGCCAATAGGTTATAAAATTGCAGAGCAATTTGGTTTAAAGGTATTGCCGACGATGGCCGCTCTAGTTCCCTTTACCTTACATCAGCACGATAAAGAGCGTTTTGAAGGGCTTTCGGGTATTAGTATTTCTTGTGAAGTTGCAAGCGAAGATGGCACTGTATTTAAAGAGAATATTTTATTTACTCACCGCGGCTTATCCGGGCCTGCCATATTACAAATAAGCTCATTTTGGCGAGCAGGTCAGGCGGTGACGATCAATTTATTACCTGAACTAGATTTAAAGCAACAGCTAGCCGATTGGCGAGAAACGCAAGCGCAAAAATCGTTAAAAAATAGCCTTGCTACTATCTTACCTAAGCGTTTTGTTGAAATACTCTATGACAGTAAAGCTATTCCTGATTGCAATATTAACCAGCTAACGCATGGCCAAATAGATGCACTCGCGGATTATATTCATGCTTGGCAAATTAAGCCAAATGGTACCGAAGGTTACAGAACCGCAGAAGTGACTTTAGGTGGTGTAGATACCGATGAGCTAAGCTCAAAAACATTTGAGGCTAAAAAAGCCAAAGGTTTATACTTTATAGGTGAAGTGACCGATGTAACGGGTTGGCTAGGAGGCTATAATTTCCAATACGCGTGGAGCTGTGGATTTGCCGCTGGGCAATACGCGTAAAAAGTCGCTCAGCGCGGCTTATTAAACCTGCCACTTAAGCTCTTAAGTGGCATTTTTTATTTCTAACTTTTAAGTCTATATTGCTGCATTTTACTATTCGGTTTTTCGGGAATAGTCATTTCGATTATGCCTGCATCAATTGCAGGTTTTAAATAGCGCTCTCTAAAATGTTTTCGATCTTTTAACCCTAGCTGGTTTTGTAGCTCTTGTCGGTTTAATGGTTTTTCGCTTTGGTTAAATACATTTATTAAAGCGATGACTTGGGGGGCTTGTATGTCTAAGTGTATAGTGTTTTTAGCTTGAGGGGGTTGTTGTGGGGTTTGGCTTTTTGTTATTGATTTTAAATCACTTTCTAAAATATTTAATGCTGAAAGTAATGTCTCTAACATGTACTCAATAAACACGGATGAGTCACCGGTTTTCGTACTTAGGTTAATGCTTTCAAAGTATCGTTGGCGTGTTGTCGCTATTAAGTTATGAATGTTTAGCAATGAAAACAGCGTATGCCATTGTGATAATTGTTGGGTTTGCCACACACACGCTAACTCAGTATTACCCTGTGCAACCGGTTGAATAAACTGTAATTCATAATGGCATACTGCACTACTGATTAGAGGGTGGTGGTTAGTTGTATTAAACCACGCAAATAATTCTTCTACCATTTGTGGCACTCGAATTGCCTGTGGTGCCATTTGTAAGCCATCTTTTAACGCTAGACCTTGCTCCCTATAACGGCCTGACTTTTCAGTCTTATTTCTCATTAAGCTGCGATGCAGAGCTAATAAGCTATCTGGGCTTGGTAGGTCAGATACTGTAAATTGAAATTCAGAGCTTTCCATTTGTATAGAGGTGAGTTTTTGTTTCTTATAGTGCTCAATAGTTGCTGGCGAATATAAGGTACTGATTTTACCTAAAGCTTCACTAATATTTGCAATGCTGTGAGTCATGCTGGCTGAGATTGAAAATGGGGGAGTGGCGTTGCTCATTTCGTTATAGAGGTTATTTAAATCAGGAGATTAGAATACGCGAACTGAATATAAAAGTCAGTTTTAATAGTGATTTAGTATTTATTTAAAACTTTACATAGTCTTTAATTACTGGTTTTAAATGTTAAACCGACGCCAAATAGCGCCGGTTTATTAGTTACTCTTCGATAAACGCTTCACCTTCGTTCATCCACTTAGCGGCTGGCTTGCCTTTTAAGTAATGATCAAAGTACTGCATCATACGTACTGAGAAATCTACCTGATTAGGGAATTGCTTTAAGTGATGCGGTTCACCTTCATATTGTAAAAATGTAGCATCTTTACCCGCACGGCGCAGTGCTAAGTAATATTGCACGCCTTCATGCCATGGCACAGCATCATCTTTATCACCAAACATAATCAGAATCGGGGTATTTACTTTATCCGCAAAAAAGACTGGCGAGTTCTCAATATAAAGCTCAGGGGCTTCAAATAAGTTTTTACCAATGCGACTTTGCCCTGTTTCATATTGAAATTGGCGAGCAAGCCCTGACTTTAAGCGAATGCCACTGTAGGCGCTGGTCATGTTAGACACTGGCGCACCCGAAACTACAGCTTTAAACATATCAGTTTCAGTGATCATAAACGCGCTTTGATAACCTGCCCATGAGTGGCCTTGTAACCCTATTTTATTAGCATCGGCAATGCCTAAATCAATCAGCTTTTGAGTGGCGTTGATCATGGTTTGCGTTGACGACTTACCTGGGTGACCTATTTCAAAGCGAATATCAGGTAAAAAGATGGCGTAGCCATTTGATGTAAACATTGGGAAGTTAGGGCGATGATTTAATTGCATTTTAGGGAAGTCGTACATACGCTGGCTCATATAGCGGTAAAAGTACACCACAACCGGTACTTTATCGCCTTTTTTGTAGCCCGCAGGTTTGATTAATACCCCTTGTAAATCTTCTCCATCAAAGCCTTTATAGCTTATAAGCTCAGGTTCTTGGCCCCACACGAAGTTATTAACTTGTGGATTTAAGTTCGTGACCTTTTGTGGCTTATTAAAGCTAAAGTCAGTTTGGTAAATATCAGGGAATTGCTGATAGGTTTGCTCAGTAAATAAGTATTTATCGGCATTTTTGGCTTTTTTAATTACATCAAAACGCTTATTACCTGTGAGTACTTTAGTAACGTTAAGCGTTGTTAAATTAAGTTTAGCCACCTCACTTTGCTTACTTTGTAAGTTAATTGCAGAGAGCAAAAGAGTATCATTGCTGTTAAAGCCCACTTGGTTTTTATCAAGCTTGATTACTCTGTACTGAGTATTACTTTGTTTACCATTAGTTAAGCGTTTGGCTTGCTTGGTATTTACATTAAACGACCAAATATCATATTTACTATAAACCAGTATTTCGCTGCTATCGTTAAGCCAGCCAGCAAAGCCATAGCCAGGCTGCTTAGATGGGTAATCGTGTTTGTCATCGGCAAAGGTGGCGTTAATTGCTTTGCTGAGTACGCTCACTTTGTTATTGCCTAAGTTCTTAAGCTGTACTTGGTTATTATCAAAGTAAGCAGCAAACTGACCATTAGGCGCAAGGCTAGGTCTAAATGGATAGTCGTTAATAATAGGTGTTTGTTTACCCGTTTTTATATCAACTGCGTAGTAGTCAGCAAAAAAGCCGCCATACATTATTTTTTCAAGATGGGCTAGATTTGAGTAACCTAATAATGAATCCGCGCGTTCAGTATTAAGTGCCAGCTCTGGCATATTTGGTGTGCTTAACTGTACAACTTGTTGCGAGTTTACATGGTATACCGCCGTGTAATGTCTATTTTTATTGTTTTTATGCCACTGCTGCTCTTCGCGAGGTTTAATTTGTGCATCGTTGTTGTGCCATACATTTAACCCTTTTTGGTCGCGAATAACCTCAAAGTTATACAATGACGACTCATCGGTATATTCTTTTTGCTTAACTTTTGCAGCAAGTTTTGGGCGGTTTTCAAAGTATAGGCGTGTACCATCTTCGGCCCACGTTAATGTCGCAGTTTTACCCATTAACCATTCTGGGTTAGGTGACTGCACAGTGGTAAGCGTTTCGTTCTGCCAAAGCGTTAATTCGTATTGGCGGCGACGCTTATCATCGTTTACATAGTTACCTAAAGTAAATGCAACACTCTTATTGATTGGATGCCAAGCTATTTCGTTGGCAACCACACCTGGCTCGTCAATTAATGCTGTGCTGGAAAAATCATCGAGTGAAAACAAAGTAATTTGATTATTGTTACCATCCACATAGCTTTGGCTCACTAATAATTGATCGCTGGTGGCGCTAATATCATAGGTGAAGGCACTTTCAAGAGTGTGGGTGCGTTTATCGCTTAAGTTGACGACAACCAGCGGGTAGCTTTTATCTTTTTTATCAGCTGTGATAGCGCTATCGTTATCGGAGTTTTTATCATCCGCGTCTGTGCTCTCATTTTTACGATAGGCAAGCCATTGGCCGTTATTAGCGAGTACGTAGTCTTTTACGTCATTAAAGCGTTGTTGCTCACCGGTTTGGGTATTCACTAATACTAGATTGTTTTTTAAATCACTTTTTTTCTTAGTGGTCTCTTTTTCAAGTAGGGTAGGCACTTGAGTGAATGCAACCCAGTTCGCCATTTTGTTAATTGTAGGGCGAGTGCCTCGCTCTACCTCAGCAATAAGCTTGTTGTTATTTAGCGAGTAGACTTGCCCAGTGGCATTGCCGCGATAAGGGGTTGCACTTAAAGAGAGGATTTGACCATTTTCAGAAAGCTGTGTGCCTTTTGCAGATTTAAAATCAAATACATCTTTAAATTCTAATGGCTTATTTGCTAAGGCACTGGCGCTCGTTAAGCTGGTAATAAGTGCACAGCCTATAAGAGTGAGTTGTGTTTTCATTATAGATTCTCGTTTTTTAACATTATTTTATTGTAACGAGTTTTAATAACAATTCGAGTAGATACGATAAGTGGTAGCAGGGCAGAGATGAGAGACTAAAAATGAATGGTAAAAGGTAAAAGGTAAAATTTTCGGGCCACGGGATGCGAGGTGTTTGGCATTTGTGAAAAAATAGGAGTGGAAGTGGTTTATTTAATACCTTGTTAGCATCACTAACAAGGTATTACTTCGAATCTTATAACCAAATTTTTTGTAATTCTGGCCATTGTTTTTCAAATTGCTCACTTGGGCGAGCACTAAAATTACTGCGCACAAACTGATTCATTTTACCTTCAACGTAGGCAAGCAAAAAGTTAGCTAGGGTTAACTCATCGCTTTGGAAGTTTTTACCTTCACGTAGCTTACGCTCTCTAAGAATTTGTTTAAATTGGGTTTCTAGTTTTTCAAATAAGCCCTGTACACGCTCACGAAGTCGCTCTTGTTCTCCTTGTAGAGCGTCGCCTGTTAATATACGAGTAATGCCAGGGTTTTTCTCAGCAAACGTTAGCAACAGTAATAAGGTATTGTATACGCGTGCTTTGCTTTCTTTTTCGTTATCTAAAATAAGATTAATACGTGATAGCAGGGTATCTTCAATAAACTCAATTAATCCTTCAAACATCCGCGCTTTGCTCGGAAAGTGGCGATAAAGAGCGGCTTCAGATACGCCAACTTCTGCGGCAAGTTTGGCAGTTGTAATACGCTGGCCAGGGCTGGTTTCTAACATTTGTGCGAGTGCTTGCAGTATTTGCTCTTTGCGATTACTTTTTTTTGTCGCAGGCATGAACATTCCTTTTTTAATAGTTATTTTTTCTACATCAATGTGCGATAACACAGCTACCGGCCTAGTGCTGCTGCGGGCAATAACCAGTAAGGCGGTATTTTCACGTATTACGTGAAGCTCTGGTACTGCGCAAGCATTAAACTATATTAGCGAAGTAAAATTACACTAAAAGGTCACAAGGCGTCATCATGTTAATGTTTTATTCAGTTTGTTTCCAGCCTTTTTATAATCGCTTGGCAAGCTGTTCGATCACTTTGATTGCTATTTCTGTTTTGCTGGCCTCAGGTAAATCGAGTTGTTCATTTTGCCAATAAAGAGTAAGTGCGTTACGTTCTGAATTAAAGCCTAAATCACTCTGCGATACGTCGTTTGCGCAAATCATATCGAGGTTTTTATTAGTCAATTTCCCTTTAGCGTAGTTAGCAACATTTTGCGTTTCTGCTGCAAAGCCGACAGTGTAAGGGCGGCTTTGTGTAAGGTTTGCTATCGCTGCTATAACATCTGGGTTCTTAACTAAGCTAAGAGTGAGTTCATCGCCTTGTTTTTTCATTTTTTGCGTGGCGATATTTGCTGCACGGTAATCGGCTACAGCAGCGCACCCAATAAAGGCGTCAGATTGAGGGGCGTAATTGAGAGACTCTTGCAATAGCTGCTCGGCACTTTCTATATTAATTAAATTAACCCCTTGCGGCGCGGTAATGGTTACCGGGCCTGAAATTAAGTTAACTTGCGCGCCAAATGATAAAGCAGCTTGTGCTAGTGCATAGCCCATTTTTCCTGAGCTGTGGTTTGATATAAAACGCACCGGATCGAGAGGTTCTCGAGTTGGACCTGCGGTAATAGTAATGGTTTTACCCGCTAAGATTTGTGGTTGCGCAGGTTCAATGCATAAACTCACTAACTCATGCGGTTCAAGCATTCGTCCTGCACCTACATCGCCACAGGCTTGCTCACCTTTGCTAGGCCCCCAAACAGCAACGCCACGAGCCTTTAAAGTGGCTATATTAGCTTGCGTAGCAGGGTGCGCGTACATTTGCTGATTCATAGCTGGTGCCACAGCCACTTTTGCAGGAGTTGCGAGTAATAACGTAGTAAGTAGATCATCAGCAATGCCTACCGCCATTTTTGCAATAATATTGCTGGTGGCAGGAGCAACTAAAATTAGATCAGCCCATTTGGCAAATTCAATATGTCCCATTGCAGCTTCTGCTGATGGGTCTAGCAATGAGTCAGACACCATTTCACCACTGACAGCTTGCATCGTTAACGGGGTAATAAAATGCTTTGCTGATTCAGTCATTACAACTTTAACGTCACAACCATGGTCTTTTAAACGTCTTACAAGTTCGGCACATTTGTAGGCTGCAATTCCGCCGCTAATACCCAGCACTATTTTTTTATTTGTTAAATTAATCATGGTTGTTTATCAATTTTATAAGATATGCTGGCTAAAATAACAAATCTTAGGCCTGACAGCTAAGATAAAATGCGTTTTATTGCGCTAATTTTTAATTTTGCATTACAGTTATATGGTACTGACCGTTTTCAAGGATGAACGATGCAATTAACCTCACTCCCTAATTCACTCAGACCGCGAGAAAAGCTGCTAGCAAAAGGCGCTAAGGCACTCTCTGATGCTGAGCTACTGGCTATATTTTTACGTACTGGCTTACCGGGTATGAATGCGATAGAGCTAGCACAACATCTGATCAATGAAAATAGAACCCTGCATAATTTGTTTAATGCCAGCATAGATGAGTTTTGTGCGCAAAAAGGGCTGGGTACAGCTAAATACGTACAGTTACAAGCGGTACTTGAGCTGAGTCAGCGTTATATGCAAGAAGGCTTTGTTCGCGATGCCGTTTTTAACTCCCCTCAAGCTGTTTACGGCTATTTAACCCTGAAAATGCGAGGCCTGCAGCAGGAGGTGTTTATGGTGTTGTATCTTGATAGTCAAAATCGTTTATTAAAAGATGAAATTTTATTTTATGGTACGATTAACGCCGCCAGTGTGTATCCCCGTGAAGTTGTTAAAGCGGCTTTAAAAAATAATGCAGCGACGGTTATTTTTTCACATAATCATCCCAGCGGTATTGCAGAGCCAAGTCAGGCCGATAAGCTAATTACCAATAAATTGTGCCAAGCGCTGCAATTAGTCGACATAAATGTATTGGATCATATTATTATTGGCGGTGAAAATTGTGTTTCGTTTGCCGAACGGGGACTTATTTAAGTTTATCGCTCGCAGATATGTGCTAAAAATGAGCGGTTTACTGTGTTTTGGCAAATTAGTTTAATTTAAATGCAGTTTTTACTTTCCCTAAGGGCATTCGATCTTTATAATTAGCCGCTATCAAATTTACACATGAGCTGGTTGGATAAGATCAGTATTTGATCTTTGCCTGTAAAAGCTGTATAAAGAGCGCCCTTCGATTTATCTCTAGGGCACAAATACATGGCCTTAGGGAAAATTAAGCTCGAGCGAAGTTATTGGAGATATATAGACATGTCTAAAGTATGTCAAGTTACAGGTAAGCGTCCAGCGGTTGGTAACCACCGTTCACACGCGAGAAACGCGACTAAACGTCGTTTCCTACCTAACCTACAAACACACCGTTTTTGGGTTGAAAGTGAAAAACGTTTTGTAACATTACGCACTACTACTAAAGGTATGCGTATTATCGATAAAAAAGGCATTGACACGGTTCTTACAGAAATCCGTGCTCGTGGCGAAAAAGTTTAAGGAACTGAATTATGCGCGATAAGATCCGTTTAGTTTCAACTGCTGGTACTGGTTTTTTCTACACTACCGACAAGAACAAGCGTAACATGCCTGAAAAAATGGAAATCAAAAAGTTCGATCCTAAGGCTCGTAAACATGTGATTTTCAAAGAAGCTAAAATCAAGTAATTTAGTTTTCTTTCAGAAATGTAAAAACCCAGCTTATGCTGGGTTTTTTGTTTTTAAAATCCACTCTATTATCCACCGACAATATACTCACCGTAATTGTGTCCATTTAATTAAACCGCTAACTGGCTTTTGTTAAGCACCATAGCTTATTTCTTTAATAACGGTATCAGTTGTTTGTAATACCAATCCGCAATAATACTTAATCATTTTACGGGGCTAAACGTGTCGCAACCTGCGTTAAAAAATTCTCGTTTAGAACAACTAAATAGCAAATTTTTTGCCTAGCTAACAACACGTTTTTCCAGCCTCAAAATAGACCACTTAATTAAGCGAATTGGTATAACCAAAGAAAACATAAAGAGTATTAAATGACTTTACGGGCTAAGCTGTTGGGTGTTGTGTATTTAGAGTGAGATTGTGTGGTGTATAAGCATGTCTGGAGAGGGAACGGGTGTTTTACTATGGCTCGCTAGGGTATAAACTGTAAGTAGCTCTAAGGCTACTTACAGCGCGGTATTTATACTTTAAAGTTCTCTACTGATATTCTTAGTTCTTCGGCTAACTTAGCCACTTCTGAACTTGAAATATTCGTTTGTACAGCACCTTCTGCTGTTTGCTCGGCAATAGCAACAATAGACTCTAAGCGTTCACTGATCTCTTGTGATACTTGTTGTTGTTCTTGTGCTGCTGTTGATATCTCTTCACTGACATTGTGCGCTTGCGATACCGCAAGAGTAATTGAATCCAGTGCACTATTAGCTAAATCACTTTGCTCAACACACGAAACCGCGCGTTCTTTACCTTTTTCCATTGCCTTAACTGCTTCTTCAGCGCCCGACTGTAGTGATTCAATCATAGATTGAATTTCTTGTGTCGACTCTTGAGTTTTACTTGCAAGCGATCTTACTTCATCAGCTACCACAGCAAACCCTCGACCGTACTCACCGGCACGTGCTGCCTCAATCGCCGCATTAAGTGCAAGTAAGTTAGTTTGCTCAGCGATACCACGAATAACGTCTAAAATACTACCAATTGAGGCGCTGTCTTTGTGTAGTTTATTAATAACACTTGATGCTTCATCAACTTCGTAAGCGAGTTGTTCAATGGTTGCTTTATTTTGATTTGAAATACCTTTAACGCGTTCAGCTTCTTTATCGGCATTTTTGATTTCGCCTAGTGCTTGTTGAGCACTGTTGCTCACTGTTTGAGAAGTACTGCTCATTTCAGTGGTTGCGGTTGCCGCTTGCTCTACTTGCGCTTGTTGATTACTAATCGCTTTGCTTGATTCACCGGTAATTGTTGAGGTTTGCTCAGAAGCGGCAGCAAGTTGTGTGGAACGCGAAATAATACCGGTAATTAAGCTGCGTAAGCTATCAATTAAGGTATTACAGCTTTTCGATAATTCACCAAATTCATCTTTTGCGCTGTCATCTAAGCGTTGAGTCATATCACCACTGGCAACAATATCTAGAATGCGGTTAACTTCAGCTAATGGCTTAGTAATACGGTTAACCGTAATGATGGCTACAAGCACTGCGATGATAGTCGCAATGATCATACCTATCCAAGTCCATAAATTAGCTGAGTTTACATCGCTGCGAACGCCTTCTTGCAAAGTAAATGCAACGCCGCTTGCTTGTAATACTAATTCGTCAATTTGGCTAAGTGCTGTTTTAGTGGCTTTTTCCGATTCTTCTAATTCACGTTCAGTTGTGCTGATTGCATCAATAAGGCGTTTTTTATTCGCTGAAAGGCTATCGTTACCTAAGATATTGCTTTCAAGCGTATCTACGTAGCCTTTTAGGTCGTTAAACAAGCCGCTATGGCTTTGCTCTATCGCGGGTTGTATTAATGCAACAGTACGAACGACTTCTTCAAAATAATACACTTGTTCATTTTTAATAATATCGAGCGTGTTAAGCGTTTTAACAGTTAACATATCGGTGCTGCTGGTAACCACAGACATAAAGTTATTTTCAAGGTTATTAGCTGCTTGGTAAGCACGCGGGTGGTTATCTTCTAAGCCATCAATATCAATAATATCAAGTACCATAGAGTTAGCGTCTTCAGCCGCGAGTTCAACAGTTTCTAATTGAGCTTTGAGCTTTTTATTAAGCACTAACTGAGTGTTTTTGTCTTTCAGCAGACTCTCTATAATGTTTAAAAAACTTAAGTAGGTTTTTTCAACGTCAAGGCTGCTCTTATTTAATTGTGGGTCATCTTTTACTACCTGTTGTAGTTCGCGATGTAACTTATCAAATAATTGTTTTTGTTCTTCTATTTGTGCTTTTATTGGCGCTAGCTCTTGAGCAGATGAAGTGTGAAAACTGGCTTGAGCAGCTTTACTCATCAAAATAAATTCAGCTTGTAATTGAGCGCTCTTGTTTAATGCCGGAAGCGATAGCTGATTAACTTTTTGAGTTGAACGATCTATATTTGCTATTTTTATTAAAGAGTTACCGCCAATAATTAAAAGTAATAAAGTGATAAATATAAAACCACCCCAAATACGTTGACTCACTGTTAGATTCATATGGTTTTCCATTCAAAAATACGTCTATTAAAACTTATCGGCGCTTTCAACAATAAGTTAAGTAATTAAAAATAATTAATTTTTACTGTTAATAGTTAGTTGCTAAATTTACCGTGAAACTTCATCACACACTAAGCATACATAATTCAACTATTCGACTATGGATATAAAATAATACAAGGCAATTCTCCTCGTCCTTAATTAGATTAAGGGAGTGTTGCTATTTTTTACACTTAGTTGTGAATGGTTTGTAATTATGCAATTTAACATGCACTCTTAAACTTAACAGATGTATTAACTTTTTTCAGTTTATTTAGACAAAAGTTGTGATTTTTCTGAAAATTTTTGTTTGCTTTGTAAATCTATTAAGGTCATTGAGCCGCCCCAGACGCAACCTGTGTCTAGAGCGTACAGGTGTTTGTAGGGAGTTTGACCTTCAAGGGCAGCCCAATGACCAAAAATAAGGTCATGTTGAGCGTTAACGATTTTAGGGTGAGAAAACCAAGGAATTAATGAGTGGCTATTGGCTATTGCTTCTTTTGCATTAAAATCAAGCAAATTATCAGGCGTAATAAAGCGCATACGGGTGAAATAATTAACGATATAGCGAAACTTTGCAGCGTCATCGAGCTGCTCACTCCATGAAAGTGGGTGAGGCTGATACATGTTTTTTAAGAAGTATTGAGCGTTGTCAGCACCATAGCATTGCTGCGCGAATTGGGCATGCTGAATGGCTTGCTCGCATGACCAATCAGGATTAAGTCCTGCGTGAGAGATAAAACAATCATACTGCTCTAAATAAAGAGCTAAAGGCTGAGTTTGTAAAAACGCGATGTAGTCGGGGAGTTTACTGCTGTTGAACAGTGTCGTTAGTTTGTCTTTAGGGTTGGGTGCAACATTGTTTAAATAACAGGCAATCATGTGTAAGTCATGATTGCCTAATGTGACGCTAACGCTGTCTTGATGTTGATAAATATAATCAAGGCACGCTTTGGAGTCTGGGCCGCGAGCAACAATATCACCTACTAGGTAGAGGTGGTCTTTGCTGGGGTTAAAGTCGACTTGCTTTAACAATAAATTAAATTCGTTAAAGCAGCCTTGTAAATCACCTATTGCGTAGTCAGCCATTAGTCGCTGTTTTAATCAGTGTAAGATATTAGGGCAAGCTAAACGGAACACATTTATTGGTGCTTCAAACTCAGCACCAAACTCGTTTCGTAAAGTGTAATGCCCTTGCATGGTGCCTACGGGAGTATCTAATATTGCACCACTGGTGTATTTGTAACTTTCACCAGGGGCTATATCTGGGGTTTCACCCACCACACCTTCGCCTTGCACTTCTACTTCTTTACCGTTGGCATCGGTAATTAACCAATAGCGGCTAAGTAGTTTTGCACTACATAAACTGTGGTTTTTTATAGTAACGGAATAAGCAAATACAAATTTATCAAGTTCAGGTTGCGATTGCTCTTCTACATAAAATGTTTCTACAGATACCTTTACAGGTGATCCCATATTACTGCTTGTTGTCATAAATCCAGTTAGCTATATCAATAAATTGTTGTAACGACAGGCTCTCAGCACGCAAGGTAATATCAATGCCAATGCTGGTTAACTCTTCAGCGGTTAAAAGGTTGCCTAGGCTGTTGCGCAGTGTTTTACGACGTTGATTAAACGCTTCTAAACAGACTGTATTTAGTATTTTAACGCTTTTAGCTGTGCGCTGTTCTGCCTTTTTAGGGATTAGACGAATAACCGCAGAATCTACTTTAGGTGCAGGTTTGAAGCACTCAGGCGGTACTTCTACTACAGGCATCGCATTACAGTAGTATTGAGTCATTACACTCAAGCGGCCAAAGGTTTTGCTACCTGGACCTGCAACCATGCGCTTTACCACTTCTTTTTGCAGCATAAAGTGCATGTGCTCAATATGATCGGCAAATTCAAAAAGGTGAAACAACAAAGGAGTAGAAATGTTGTACGGTAGGTTACCAAATACTTTTAGCTTTTTGTCGTCTTTAACTAGGCTTGCAAAATCAAACTTCATTGCATCGCCTTGGTTTACGGTTAATTTAGGCCCTAAAAAAGGGTGTTCAATTAAACGTTGGGCTAAATCTTTATCTAGCTCAACAACCGTTAAATGGCCACTTAAATCGGCTACAGGCTCAGTAATAGCGCCAAGGCCTGGGCCAATTTCGACTAAATTATCTTGCGGCTTGGGATCAATAGCGGTGACAATTTTATCGATGATTGATTCATCGAATAAAAAGTTTTGGCCAAAACGTTTACGGGCGCGGTGTCCTAAATGTACTTTATCGGTCATTGATTCTGTGCTTTTTCATGGGCGAGCTTAATTGCTTCGCGGATCGCTAATTCAAAACTGCCAACATCAGCATCGCCTGTACCGGCTAAATCAAGCGCAGTACCGTGGTCGACTGAAGTGCGGATAAATGGAAGGCCAAGAGTTATATTCACTGACTTACCAAATCCTTTGTATTTTAGCACAGGTAATCCCTGATCGTGATACATAGCCAGTACTGCATCGGCTTCATTTAGGTATTTATCTTGAAATAATGTATCTGCTGGTAAAGGACCGATTAAGTTCATCCCTTCAGCTCTTAGTATGTCAAGTGTAGGCGTTATCGTGTCGATTTCTTCGCGGCCTAAATGGCCATCTTCACCAGCGTGCGGGTTTAAGCCACAGACTAAAATACGCGGTTGCTCAATACCAAACTTGGTTTTTAAGTCATGATTAAGAATATTAGCCACTTTAACCAGTCGCTCTTGGGTAATAGCACGAGCAACATAAGCAAGCGGGATATGCGTTGTTACTAATGCAACTCGCAGCCCTTCGGTAGCCAATAACATAACAACATCAGCGGTGCCCGACTGTTGAGCAAAGTACTCAGTGTGGCCACTAAAAGAAATACCGGCTTGGTTAATAATACCTTTATGAACAGGGCCAGTAACAACGGCATCAAAAGTGCCGTCCATATTCTTCTCACTGGCGATACGCAGTGTGTCTAATACGTATTGACCGTTTGCGTCATTTAGCACACCCAGTTCAACTGACTCGGCTAAATCAATCTGTTTTATATATAAGCTGCCAGCCGTTGTAGGCATGGCTTCGGCGCTTTCATCAAATTCAATTAATTTAATGTTTAAACCTAAATGTTTAGCGCGCTGCTTTAGTAGCGATGCATCTGCAATCGCTACTAGCTGTGCATCCCAGCTGTGCTGTGCCAGTTTTAATAGCAAGTCAGGGCCAATGCCAGCAGGCTCACCAGGGGTTACCGCAATTCTTAAGGTCATAATTATTCGTCTGTTGGGAAAATTTCAACATGGGCTTGTTCGCGCATTTCTTGCTGCCAGTTAAAGCTTTCTTCTTTAAATTTACGATTAAACAACATGCCATGTGCACGATTACGTTTAGCTTGCTCGGTTTTATCAGCAACGCGTGTATCTAATAACTGTACAATGTGCCAACCATACTGGGTTCTAAATGGTTCGCTGATTTCGTTTTGATCAAGAGATAGTAATGTATCTCTAAACGCAGGTACGTAGGTAGTTGGATCAGTCCAGTCGTATTGTCCGCCTTTAAGTGCTGAGCCTGGATCTTGCGAGTGCTCTTTAGCTAGTTCTGCAAAGTCAGCATTTCCAGCACGTAAATCCTTAACAAAGCCAGTTAGCATAGTGCGGGCTTTTTCTTCGCTTAAAATAATTGAAGGCTTAATAAGAATATGACGAGATTTAACTTCTGTGGTTTCTACTACTTGGCGACCACGTACGTCTTGCACCTTAATAATGTGAAAACCTGCGCCAGAGCGAAGCGGGCCAATAATCGCATCTTTCTTTTGACCTTTTACAGCTTCTGCAAATAAAGATGGCATTTCGTTAATGCCCATCCAGCCTAATTGACCTCCCTCAAGCGCTTTTGAGCCACTAGATGAAGAAATAGCAATACGCTTAAATTCTTGGCCGTCTTGAAGCAGTTCAATTACTTTGTCTGCGCGTGTTTTTGCAGAGCTTACGTCGTCTGCACTTGCCCCGCTTGGAATATCGATAAGAATATGACCAATATCGTATTCTTCGGCATTTTGGCCTTGGCTATCCATAATTTTTAGTAAGTTATCAATTTCTTGGTCGCTTACATATATACGGCGGTCTACGTTTGCACGCGTTACTTGTTGCGTGGTTATCTCTTTACGAATTTCTTCACGGTAAGCTTGAAAGCTCTCACCCGACGCTTCAATAGTACGACGTAAATCAGCAATTGTACCGCCTTGCTCTTTGGCCATGTTGGCAAGTGTTTGGTCAAGCTGGCTATCTGAAATCTCTAAGCCCATGCGCTCAGCCATTTGCATCATTAGCGTTTGATTAACTAAGCGCTCAATTGCTTGTACACGTAGTGTTTCGTCTTTTGGCAGCTGTTGATTTTGTTCTTCTGCTTGCTTTTTAACACGATCAACAATGGTATCTACTTCACTTTTTAAAATAACGCCTTGGTTTACAATACCAATCACTTTATCTATTTCGACCGGTGCGGCGAATGCACTTTGGCATAAGCTAAACGTTAAAACTGCTGATGTTAATAATTTTTTTAAATTCATATTCTTTTTACTACTCTTACTAATAGTACTGTTGTAATGCTAAAGGCGACTAGATTGATATAGTTATTTGTAAATTTTTACTATACAAAATGCAGCTTAGTCATTAAGAAAATACGGCCTACGATAACCAAAAATACCTTGTTGTAATAATTTTTGAGCATCATAACGGCTTTTACTACCAAGCCCTTTTAATACAAAATTCAAACGAATGCTGGAATCAAAAGTGGCTTGGGGTTGCCCAATTGACTGATTTAAATCAGTTTCAATTTGGCGGTGGCCAGTAATTTGGAACGCCCAACAGCACGATTCATACTGTAATCCACTAAATACTTCAATACTGCGGTTATTATCAAGGTCGCGATGGTAACTTGCAATAAATTGCCATTCGTCACTAATAGGGATGCTTGTAAATAAGCCCGCTTGTTCGATTGTATTTCCTGAGACATCATTTGCATAGCGATGGTTCAATTGAACCAGCTGATTATCGTCACCTTTATAATCTAAGGTTAAATTTGACTGGATAATTTGCTTGCCATCCGTGTCGTACTGAATTCCACCCGATAAATACCAGCGGCGATGCCAATGTAACATGGTTTGCGCTGCAAACAAGGCATTGTAGTTACTGTCGCTATTCAGCCCTTGCTCTGTGGGCTTGGCTGAATCACTTAAATAAAATATTTGGCCAGCACTGAAATTAAATACTTCTTCATTTTTATTATCAAATAAACGGGTGGTTGCCCCAAGCGTAAACTGATTTGCAGCGGCAATACGGTCAACACTTGAAAAACGCGCATCTCTAAATAAGCCAAAAAAGTCATCTTGTAATTTAGTGGTATCGTATAAGCCAATGTCAGACTGATCTTTGTTAGGCGTATATAAATACTGAATTTGTGGCTCTAAGGTTTGAATACCATCGTCGATAAAAATTGAGGTATCACGCTCAAAGTTAAGCTGAGAATATAAGCGCACTTTTGGCAATGTGCGCGAAACATTATCGCTATACTGTGTACCCTGTAAATCACCGTCTTGTTTATAGTTAGTTTGCAATAAGCTCACTTCAGATAAAAACGACCAGGCATACTCTTTGTAATCAAAGCGTGCTTTAGGTTCTATATGCACGCGAGTTGCTTGATCAATAACCGCTGAGCTATTAGTAAAGTGGCTCAGCTCCCCTGAAACAGTAAAATCGAAGTAATCAATTTTCCACGGCGTAGTTTGTGTAAAGCTAACTTGCGGTAAGGCTGTATATGACTCTAAGTGGTCACCGAGTACTTCAAAGTTTTGTATTTTTATATCAGTACGCCACATCTCGCCCATGTGAGTTAGTGAGCCGGTACGATAAAGCTGAGTATCGGTTTTACTTGCATAAGTTGAGTTTAAATCAGTGAGGTAGTTATCATCACTGACATTGGTAATATCAATACTGGCTCGCCAGTCTTCGCCTATATAGCTTTTTTGTTGCCAATGAAACAAAAAACGCTCGTCAAGCTCAGGCTCTGAGTCATCTTTATTTAAGTATTCGACAGCCACTAAACCTTGGTGTTCTGGAGTTAGATATCTAAATTCAGTTTGTAGCTGTAAACCTTTACGTGACATATAACGCGGCGTAATGGTTGCATCATAGTTTGGAGCAATATTCCAATAATAAGGCGTAATAGTCTCTAACCCATAACGATCTGAACTTGAAAAGCTGGGCGTTAATAAGCCTGACTTACGGCGCTCATCGAGTGGGAAAGTAAAATAAGGTAAATAGAGTACTGGCGTGTCTAAAATACGTAGCACCGCATTGTAGGTTTCACCCCAGCCTTCTTCTCGTGATAAATTAATTTCGTCGGCTTCAATAGCCCACACAGGCGTATTACCTGGGCAAGCAGTAAAGCTTGCATTCATCAGCATTAAGCCAGACTTGTCGATGGTGAGTTTTTCCGCGCCGCCTTTGCCTTGCTGTTGTGTTAGGCTGTATTGTGCGCCTAATAAGCTAAATGCTGAGTTGTTTAAATCGGCGTTTAAGCCCGCACTTTGAACTTTACTCACATAATCGCGATAGGTAATAGGGCCGGTGGCATTGAGTAAGCCGCGTTGTTTATCAATCAGTGCTGATTGTGCGGACAAACTCATGTTAACGGTGTTAATATCAACATTACCAGTAAATTCAGCGCTTTGTGTGCCTAAAAGCTCAACGTCATCAGCGCTGATATCAACCGTTCCAAGCTCAAGGCCAGCTAGCGGTTGCCAAGCTCTGGTTTGCATTGAAGTGCCACAAAAGTTGTGTGTCAGTTCAGTTTCGGCAAGCGATGGTGCGCTCAGTACGCTTAGCATCAAAATGCCCCAGGTTTTGCTCATTTATCGACCTTTATGCTCTGTGATTAGTTACAAGCTATACATAATAAAGGAAAACAATAGCAAAGTAATTAGTGAAAAATAGATAGCTTATAAAATGACACGTTTTGAGAGTTTACAACAGTTTATTAATACTCACTTTAGTGAGCAATCCTGCGCGCTTAATGCAATAACCGCAGATGCCAGTTTTCGCCGTTATTATAGGTTAAGCGCTGAAAATAAAAGCTTTATTGTGATGGACTCAGATCCAAAAAAAGTTAACAACGTCCCTTATATTGCATTAAATAAGGTGTTTTCTGAGCAGGGGTTTTTATTACCATCCATTATTCATAGTGATGAGCAGCAAGGTTTTTTTATTTTAAGTGATTTGGGTAACACCCATTTAGCTGACTTGCTTGATGATGCCAATCGCAGCGAGCATTACCAGCAGCTGATCAGTTTAAGTGCCAAGTGGGCTAAAACGCCTAAAGCTCCGTCAATGAATCCGTATGACCATGACTTTATTGCACTTGAGCTGGATATTTTTAAAAATTGGTTAGTTAATGATTTTATTAGTACAGAGCTCAGTGCTGAGCAACAAAATATATGGCAAACAAGTGCTGCGCTGCTAATCAATACACTGCTTGAACAACCTACAGTGACTATGCATCGCGATTACCACAGCCGTAATATTATGCGCTGCGAGCAGCAATGGGCAATTATTGATTATCAAGACGCGGTACAAGGTCCGTTATGTTATGACTTAGTCTCGCTTTTAAGAGATTGTTATTTTAAATTGCCCAACGACGAGCTGACTCATTTACTTGAGTTTGGTTATGACGAATTTAAGCGCCAAAGTTTAATAACTAACGAGTCATTCGCACAATTTAAGTATTGGTTTGATTTAACTGGCTTGCAGCGCCATTTAAAAGCAGCGGGTATTTTTTGTCGCTTGTATTTACGGGATGGCAAAAAAGGTTACTTAACCAATATATTACCAACACTAGCGTATATTGTTGAAGTGGCGGCAGAGTATCCAGAGCTTAGTGACTTGTCTGATTGGGTAAAAAATTACGTAGTACCAAAAGTACAGCAGCGGTTAAAAGAGGAACAACTATGAAGGCCATGATCTTAGCTGCAGGACGCGGTAAACGTATGATGCCGCTCACCGCACAGTTGCCAAAACCTATGTTATGTGTGGCAGGTAAACCACTTATTGAGCATCATATTATGCGCTTAAAAGCAGCTGGTATTACGCAGATTGTGATTAATCTCGCCTGGCAAGGAGATAAAATAAAAACCTACTTTGCTGATGGCAGTGCATGGGGTGTAACCATAACCTATAGCCAAGAGGTGACTGGTGGGCTTGAAACTGCAGGCGGTATTATTCAAGCACTTCCTTTATTAGGTGAGTCATTTATTGTTATTAATGGTGATGTTTACAGCGACTACGATATTAGTGCATTAATGCAGCTGCATTTACAGCCAAAAGAAGCGCACATTGTATTGGTTGAAAATCCTGCGCATAACCCAGAGGGTGATTTTACCCTAAGCCACTTACCTAATAGTGAACAGCGCTATACTTTTTCTGGAATTGGCCGTTATCAGGCTGATTTCTTTGAAGGGCTGGCCCTAGGTATCCGCCCGTTAGGGCCTTTACTGCGTGAAAAATTAAATGAACATTTAGTCTCCACTGAACTCTATATTGGCCAATGGGACGATATAGGCACACCAGAGCGTTTATCGACTCTTAACCAACAATTAGCGCCATAAGCTAAATATAAAACACTAGAGGTAAGTTTTAAAATGTGGGGAAAAATTCTCGGTTTCTGTTTTGGTTTTATGTTTGGCAAAATATTTGGCGCCATTTTAGGCTTATACCTAGGTCATATGTTTGATAAAAGTCTAAAGAAAGACTTTGATCAGGCTGGCGGCTTCTCTAACCTTTTTAAAGGCGATGATGTTAACGAGCGCCAAGCACTGTTTTTTTCTAGCTGCTTTGCAGTAATGGGGCATATTGCCAAGTCAAATGGGCGAATAAGCGAAACTCACATTAAAGCAGCTACGCTATTTATGGATGAAATGGGCTTAAAAGGCGAAGAACGCCGTGAAGCGCAGCAGGCATTTCAATCAGGTAAAGATAGCGACTTTTCTCTCAAAGACACGGTTTATGACTTTAAAGAACGTTTTGCTAAACGTTACGATTTACTGCAGTTATTTTTAGAAATTCAAATACAAATGGCGTTTTCCGATGGCGTGCTTGCCGCGCAAGAAAAGCAATTACTGCAAGAAGTAAGCAAGCAGTTGGGGGTATCTAAAGCACACTTTGCCTTTGTACTAAAACGTTATCAAGCAGAGTTTAATTTTAGGCAGCAACAACAGCGCTTTAGGCAGCAGCAAAGTCAAAGTAGTAGTTACCGAGAAGGCTCAGGGCATCATGTACCGCCAAGTAATGATATGAATCGCTCGCAGGCATTGGCCTTGTTAGGGCTAAATAAAGATGCGTCGCAACGTGATATTAAAGTAGCGTACCGTAAGCTCATGGCTCAGCACCATCCTGATAAACTGGTATCGCAAGGTTTACCTAAGCACATGATGGAAGTGGCAGTTAAAAAAAGCCAAGATATTCAAGCCGCTTACGAGTATTTAAAAAAGGCGGCGTAAAAAGCCGTCTATTTCTTTGCTCAAGCGTGCATGTTGCTGCGGCGCGTCGCGCAATCCAAATAGCTGGCGCTGGCGGTAATCAAACTTTGCATTACGGTTAACCCAACGCTGACGGTTTTTAAGGTTCATTAAAATATCGTTATGATCGCCTGAAAAATAAATATCTAATAACGCAGGTGTCACTAAAGAGGTGGTTTGGCTCAAACGCGCATTGCGCTGTGAATTTGGTAAAAAGCTACTTAAACTAATAAATGCATTGATCTGTAAATCTGAAAAATCAGCATAGTGCTCTATTAATACTCCCGCACTGGTTCCTTGAGCGATAACCACGATTTCATTCGAGGCTTCACTCGCTTGCTGATAAAGCGCCTCATAGCGAGCTATTAAATTTGTTTTGTAGTTATCTAATACCTCAATATTGACCTGCTCAATATAATCAACATGATGAGGCGGCTCAGTTGGTGTGCTGTTATCTGCTGTAGCCGGTTGATTATTTGCCTCGCTGCTCTGCTCTGCAGCTTGCCAATTAATATCGGGCACCGTCATAGCGTAAGTGCTATAGCCATGATTATTTAATTCTTTGCGCAAAAAGTTCATGCCAGAATTGTTTGTAGGGCTCGATTGCCAGTCGGGTATTAGAATCACCACACCTCTAAAATCAGCGCTCATGTATTCACGATGTAAGGTTAAAAATGGGGTGTCGCCAAGCTCAATGGTTTTAATTTCATCCCCTGGTGCTAAGCGTTTAATATCATTTTCAATAATAGTTGAGTGGGCTGTAGGAGCTATATGTTCCACTGCATATGTTTGCCAATGCATTAATATGCAAACAGCTGACAATGCACAGAGTGACATTTTTATAAATTGCGCAACAACCATAATGAACCCAAACAATAAAGATTATTTAGGTATCGGCGCGAGGCTATAAAAGTTTAGCTATTAGCGTGTTTATTTAAAACTCGGGGTCAGCTTCAAACGTGAGTACTTGCTCTGTAACAGGATGCTTTAGTTGCAGCATTTGTGCATGCAGCTGTAGGCGAGGAGCCGCAGCAAGTGCGTCTTTGTGAGCATATAAACGATCGCCTAAAATAGGGTGGCCTAAGCTTAGCATATGTACTCGCAGTTGGTGGGAGCGCCCTGTAATAGGAGTCAGCTCTACACGGGTTGCCTGTGCTTCACGTTCAAGCACTTTAAAATGGGTAAGCGAGGGTTTGCCATTGTCGTGATCAACCATTTGCTTAGGGCGGTTCGGCCAATCACAAATAAGCGGTAAATCAACGGAGCCGGTTTCATTTTCAAGCTGCCCATAAATTCGCGCAATGTAACGCTTTGCCGTTTCACGCTCTTGAAATTGCATACTTAAATGGCGGTGAGCGGCTTTGTTCATTGCCAAGCAAAGTATCCCTGAGGTAGCCATATCTAAACGGTGAACAATTTTAGCCGTAGGAAAAACACGGTTGACGCGATTAATTAAGCTATCAGCATGTTTTGGGTCTTTACCTGGTACGGTGAGTAACTCGCTAGGTTTATTTACAATAAGTAAATCATCGTCTTGAAACAGTATAGTTAAATACGGGCTCATAGGGGGATTGTAATTAACTAACACGGCAGACCTCAGTGATTTTGAAGTGCGCTATTTTAGTGGAGCGAGCGCAAAGGCTCAAGTAAAAAGCGCGATATAAATATCGCGCTTTTTTCAATACACACGCTAGTTAATCTTTAACTAACGACTGACAGCTTATAGCTAACAGCTAGATCCCTTAGTGCGAAACCACAATTAAACGAATGGCATCGAGTTTTAACTGCGCTTTTTCAATATGTGCGGTTAGCTCATTGCGCTGTTTGTCGTAAAAAGTAATTTCTTCTTGGCGAATATTTGGGTTTATTTGTTTAAGTGCCTCTAAACGCTGCTGCTCTTCACTCAACGATGTTTGCATTTTAGTTAATGACTCTGCGCGAATAACATCCAGCTTTTGTTGAGCCATGTCTTTTGCTGTGTTGATCATTGGATGAACCGCACTTTGTAATGCACCGGCTAATTTACTTGCTGTTTGGCGACCTACCGCAGATAACTGTTGATTAAAGCCATCAAAGCCAACGTTTTCGCCTAAGTTATTACTGCTCTTATCGAGTAAAATACGAATAGGCGTAGGCGGTAAAAAGCGGCCCACTTGCAGTACTTTTGGTGCCATTGCTTCGGCAACAAAGATTAGCTCAACAAAGAATGTTCCTGGTGGTAACTTTTTGTTTTTAAGTAACGCCACTGACGCACTACCAAAGTCATCATCGCAAATCATGTCCATAGTGCCTTGCACCATAGGATGATCCCAACTAATAAAGTGAACATCTTCTTGTGAAAGAGCGGTATCACGGTCAAAGGTCACCGTCATGCCATCTTCTTTTAAAGCAGGGAATGACGCGTTAAGCATATGCTCAGTGGGTTTTAAAATAATGGTGTTTTCACCTTTATCTTCTTGGCTTACGCCAAAGGTGTCGAACACATTGATCATGTAACTTGGTAGCTCAAATTGATTATCGAGTTTTTCAATGTCAGCTACAAGTGAATCAGCAGCGCCTTGCCCTGATGAATGCAGTTCTAGTAGGCGATCTCGGCCACTTTCCATTTGCTTACGTAATACTGCATTCTTTTGTGCTACTTGCTCAAGCAATGGGTCTAGCTCATCTTCGTCACAATTATGAGCTGCAATATATTCAAGTAAGTCTTCGCTAAACTCTTTATACAATAACTGTCCTGTGGTTGAAGTGCTTTCAAATGCATCTAGGCCTTCGTTGTACCAACGTAATAACACTTCCTGAGCCGTATTTTCAAAGTAAGGCACATGAATGTTCACATCTTGTGTTTGTCCTATGCGGTCTAAGCGACCAATACGTTGCTCAAGTAAATCTGGGTTGAGCGGTAAATCAAACAACACTAAATGATGTGAGAATTGGAAGTTACGGCCTTCTGAACCAATTTCAGAACACAATAATATTTGAGCATTATCGTATTCATCGGCAAAGAATGCCGCGGCGCGGTCTCGTTCAATGATCGACATGCCCTCGTGGAAAACCGAGGCTTTAATTGCTTCGCGTTCACGTAATATTTGCTCAAGGCTGATTGCGGTTTCGGCTTTAGCACAAATGAGTAATACTTTTTCACGTTTGAGAGTTTTTAGCGTTTCGATTAGCCAATCTACACGGGGGTCAAATAAACCCCAGCTGGCGCTTTCACCTTCAAACTCTTGAAATATTTTTTCAGGGAAAAGTGCACGTTGTGCACTGAGTTCAGCATTTTGAATGCCGCTCATATTACCTAGTACAGTCATTGCTGTTTTGTATTGCTTAGGTAAAGCCATAGGGTAGGCGTGTAATTTACGACTTGGGTAACCATCAATACCACTGCGGCTATTTCTAAATAAGATGCGCCCAGTACCGTGACGGTCTAAAAGCATATTTAAAATTTCTTTACGTGCTTCAAGGTCGCCTTGTTGTGCTGTTTCAAGAATATCGGTGATATCCGTTTCTTTTAATAGCTCAATCAAGGTTGCTTTAGCGTTATCATCTAATGATTGCTCTTGCAGTAGTTGGTTAGCAGCTTCGGCTACATCTTTGTAGTTTGCTTCTTCTTCTTTAAATACGTCGTAGTCGTAAAAGCGATCAGGGTCGAGCAGTTGTAAGCGTGCAAAGTGGCTACGATGACCCAGTTGGTCTGGCGTTGCTGTTAATAAAATTAACCCCGGAATGTCTTGGCTCAGCTCAGCCATACGTTGGTATTCGGCACTAGGTTTATTGTTGTTAATGCTTAAATGATGGGCTTCATCAATGACTAATAAGTCCCAGTCGGCCAACGTAGCTTGTTCAAACCAACGTTTTTTCTTAGTTAAAAACTCAAGGCTGGTAAGCACCAATTGCTCGGTATCAAATACGTTAGGTGAATCAGCAAACGCTTCGTCGCAGCGCTCTTCATCAAAAATAGAAAAACGTAAATTAAAACGGCGTAGCATTTCTACTAACCATTGGTGCTGCAAGTTCTCAGGTACCACAATGAGCACACGGCTGGCGCGACCAGTAATAATTTGTTGATGTAAAATCATGCCAGCTTCGATGGTTTTACCCAAACCTACTTCATCAGAAAGTAATACACGTGGCGCAAAACGTTTACCTACTTCTTGGGCAATATAAAGCTGATGCGGAATAAGGTTGGCACGTTGGCCAATTAAACCTTTAATAGGTGACTGTTGGCGTTCAAATTGGTGTAACCAAGTTTGGTAGCGCAAAGTGTATCGATCAAAACGGTCTACTTGGCCTGCAAATAAACGGTCTTGTGGTTTATTAAATTTAATAAAATGGTCTAAAAAGGTTTCTTTTAATTGTACTTTTTCACCGTTATCAATACGTTCACCGTGATAGCACAGTAATTCGCCTTGTACTTCAATTGACTCAACTTGTAATTCCCACTCCTCAACGCTTCGGATCACATCACCAGGATTAAATGCTACGCGGGTTACCGGAGCTTCTGCAGAAGAATAAACACGGTTTTCACCACTGGCAGGAAATAAAATGTTGACCTGGCGGCCATCAATGGCAACAACGGTGCCCAATCCTAAATCTGACTCTGTATCACTGATCCAACGCTGACCTAAGGAAAAATTCATGTATGTCTCGTCTATGAAGAAAAAGGCGGCTATGTTACCTGTTAGATAACACCACTGCAAGGCGCTATTTGCCTGACTTTTAATTAATTTTATAAGTGTGAATTATTCCTATCTGTAAGCACTGATTAGTGCGCCGATTTTGTAGGAAATTCAAACTAAATGATATTTGTCATAAAACAGACTTTTATGACAAATAGACTAAACTCAAATTATACCTAAGTAATTAATCAAGTTTATTAGTCACACTGATTAGTTTATTGGGTATAGCATAAAAATCATAAAACGTAAGGAAAGTGCTATGGAAAAAGCTTCGAACCTTGATAGTAAAATGTATGTGCTAGATACCAATGTATTGCTTCATGAACCCCTCGCGTATTTGTCATTTCAAGAACACCAAGTGGTTATTCCAATGACTGTATTGGAAGAGCTTGATCACATTAAAGATAGAAAACACGATGTAAGTCGCGATGCCCGAGTGGCCATTCGTGGACTTGATGGAGTGCTCAGCCAGGCCTCTCCCGAGCAAATGTTACAAGGGGTTGCGCTACCAAGTAATAAACAAGGCGGATTAACGGGAAGCTTACTGATTGTAAATGACCATTTATTTGCCGATTCTATTTCCGGCTTACCGGGCAATGAAAACGACCACCGCATTATTAATTGCGCGGTGCATTTACAAAATCAGCACAGTGATAAAAAAGTCATACTGGTTACTAAAGATATCAACATGCGCTTAAAAGCCAAAGGGGCGGGGCTTAAATATGTTGAAGATTACCGTACCGATCAGCTTATTGACGATATCGCCTTACTTACCAGCGGCTATAAAAAAATTACTGGTGATTTTTGGCAGCATGTTGGCGAGTGTAACACTGAGCAACACGGGCGTGAAACAGTCCATCATATCCCTAAAGATTTAATCCCAGATGTGTTTTGTAATGAGTATTTACTTGATGATGGCGATCAGTTTGCCGCTAGAGTCAAATCTTACGATGGTGAGCATATTACCATTAAAGATATTGGTGCAGAGCGACTAATGCATCAAAGCGCCTGGGGAATAAAGCCAAAAAATATTTACCAAGCAATGGCACTAGATGCACTGCTCGATACTTCTATTGAACTTGTTATTTTAACCGGCCCTGCGGGATGTGGTAAAACCTTACTGGCGCTTGCATGTGCACTTGAGATGGTGATTGAAAAAGGTGTTTACGATAAAGTGATTGTAACCCGAAATACCCCTGAAATTGCCGAATCGATTGGCTTTTTACCTGGCACCGAGGAAGAGAAAATGGCGCCTTGGCTGGCTGCAATAACTGATACCTTAGAAGTGCTGCATAAAGGAGATGAGAACCCTGTTTCAAGCCGTAATTACATTATGGAAAAAGCCAATGTTCAGTTTAAATCGGTGAACTTTATGCGTGGGCGAAGCATTCAAAATGCGGTGGTGATTTTAGATGAAAGCCAAAACTTAACGGCTTCTCAGCTCAAAACCATAATTACCCGCTGTGGTGAAGGAACTAAACTTATTTGTACCGGAAATTTAGCACAAATAGACAGTAATTATTTAACCGCTGTTACCTCTGGACTTACCTATATTGTGGAGCGATTTAAGCACTTTGAAGGCGGCGCTACTGTTAATCTTAATGGTGTAGTAAGAAGTCGACTAGCGTCATTTGCAGAGGAGAATTTATAAGTGTTTTTTGGCTCGATAATCTACTATTTTATTATCGAGCCAAAAATTAAGTATTTAATCTAGGTGATTCATCGCTTATTAAAGCGCTTAATTACACGTCAACAGTTTGACGTTTAATTAATACGTATACCTAGCTTGTCAAATATCTACACATCGATCTTCAGAAAAAAGATATGAATTTATTTAAAGCTATGCCAGGTCTATTTAAGTTCATTACTTGTTCATATCTCGTTAGGCATTTTTGATAAATAATAAGCTTTGACTGTATTAAACAGTAATTGATACATTCTTTTTATAGGAGCGTACGTTATTAAATGTGAAGGGGTAACCATACTATTGAAATGGTACGCTTAGTGCATAGTTTAAAAGGGATAGCAGGAAATTTAGGTTTTAACCGATTATTATTGTGTGCTCAACACACTGAGCAAGTATTAAAAGCGGACGGCAAGCACGCTGCAGCTGCAATTAAATAATTAATAATACAGTTAGAGCGAGTGCAAATTTATATAAAAAGTTTAGATGTAAGCAATGATAAATAAAGCAAAAATATTAATTGTAGATGACGATGCGCTTAACCGAATCATTTTAGAAAGAACTTTAAGTGATGAGCATGAGGTTTACTTAGTGGCAAGTGGCGAAGAGGCGTTGACATTTGTTAAGCATACGCAGGTAGATTTAATTATTTTAGACATCATGATGCCTGGCATGAATGGTTACGACGTGCTGGTGGAACTTAAAGAAAGTAGCCTTAGCCATGCGATCCCCATTATTTTTATCTCAGCGAACAGCTCTCATGAAGACGAAGCAAAAGGTTTAGAATTAGGCGCAATGGATTACATTGTAAAGCCATTTTGTGCCTCAATTGTTAAAGTGCGTGTACGCAATCAACTACTTATTAAGCAAAAAAACGATTTATTAGAAATGCTTGCGTCTATTGATGGTTTAACAGAAATACCTAACAGACGTTATTTAGATGAAAATTTAGAGCGAGAGTGGCGAAGAAGTAAGCGTAATAACTCTTCCATGTGTGTATTGCTTATCGATATTGACCACTTTAAGCGCTATAACGATTGTTACGGTCATCGTGCTGGCGATGAGTGTTTAAAAGCTGTGGCGCAAACTCTAGCGGCGCAATGTGAGCGCGGCAGTGATTTTGTTGCCCGTTATGGTGGTGAAGAGTTTGTAGCCGTATTACCAGAAACCAATCAGCAAGGGGCTATTGCATTTGCTAATAAGTTACGTGAAGCCATTAATGATTTGAATATAGAGCACAACGCATCGTTAAATGCTTCACACATTACTATTAGCATTGGTATTGCCTCAAGTGAGAGCAGTCAAGCATACACAGAGAAGGCATTGCTAGAAGAAGCTGACTCAGGTTTATATAATGCTAAAAAGTCAGGGCGCAATGCGATTGAATTGGCGCCCATAGGAACATGTGAGCGTTTAGTTTGTCAGCATTGATAGTGCTGAGCTGCCAATCCCCACTAATTTGTCATTTTTAAATACTAATGGTGTGCATTCATCCTTGGTCATTTTTCCATCTGAATGAATGCTGTGTGTTGCGTAAAACAACACTTGGTAAACATCATCCTGTTTTTTTAATAATTCAGTGAAATTAGGTGTTTTTAGTTGGTTTAATACTGACTGATACGAGCTATCCATTGCCAGACCTGAAATGATTTCACGATTGTTTTTATGTGTGGCCTGCCAGCTTGAAGAACTATTGCCTGCCCAATGACCTTCTGCTTCGCCATCAGATACAGCGATTACACAACCCGTTAAAAAAGGAGCAGTTAGTGCAGCAATTAAAAGTGTTTTTTTCATTTTGTTATTCCCTAGATGATTAATTAAAAACAATATAGCAAAGACCAAGCCAGTTTTTAAATTCTTAAAAATCAATGGGTTGTTTTTGTTGTGTTTGGTGGGGTGGTGGCTTTTTTAAAATATAAATCTAAAAAGCCACTTTTTAGTAATTTTGACTAAGTTACTTTTATGGCATTAAACCAAGCGGTTACGCGACTCGTGTTGACTAAATGCTGCAATATTTAAACTCACTTCTTTTACTAAGCGCACGATAGATTCAGTGCTCGCCCACGCGATATGTGGGGTAAGTAGTAAATTATCACCCGTATAATTAGCCAGAGGATTAGTAAGCTCAGCGGGCTCTTTGGTCAGCACATCAACGCCGGCACCGGCAATAATATTGGCTTTTAATGCTTCTACTAAGTCTGCTTCATTGATTATCCCGCCGCGTGCGGTATTAATAATTAGCGCAGTCGGTTTCATCATTTTTAATTCATTAAGTGTAATTAAGTCGCGTGTTTCATCATTAAGTGGGCAGTGAACGCTAATAATGTCTGCTGTTTTTATTGCTATTTCAAACGGGGTGCGTCCGTTGCGACACGCTGCGCCTTTGCGCTCGGCAATAATCACCTCAGCGCCAAACGCTTCAGCTACTTTAGATACTGCATTACCCAAAGTACCTCCGCCAATAATAGCGAATGTTTTACCTTGAATGTCATTAAAGCTGTAATCAAGTCGACAAAACATGTCACTTTTTTGCCATGCGCCTTGCTGGCAATCCGCTTGATAGCGGTGAGTATTACCTAATAAGTTAGTGATCAACGAAAAGGTATGCTGAACAACAGAAGGGGTTGAATAACCGGCAACATTGGTAACTGCAATGCCTAAGTCTTTCGCGGCATCTAAATCAACATTATTAGTGCCAGTTGCACTGACACAAATGAGTTTCAACGATTTTAATTGTGTCATAGTGTCACGATTAATCACTACTTTGTTAGTGATTAACACCTCGGCATTTTGGCTATGTGCCAGCACTTGCTCTGGGCTAGTTAGCTGATGCACGGTAAGATTTCCAAGTGCTGAGATACCATCAAGTGAGGTGTTTGCCAGTGTGGCGTTATCAAGAATTGTTATGTTCACGATGTGTCCTAATAGTGTATGTGTAAAAAGAATGATAATCCCAGTACGCGAAGTACTTGTGTTAAAAAGAGTATCATCTATTTGAATATTATTGGGTTTATCAGATTGCGTTTACATTAGCAGTTGTAGAGCTATATTTAAATGTGGTCTGCCCACTGAGGGTTAACTTGCATGTTATTATGGCCAACTGCCTTGCTAAGTTAACTTGAACAAAGTGCAATTAGTAAGGTCTATCCATTTGAATTAATAATTAATAGCTATAGTTTATACACATGAGGCAGTTAGTCTGACAATAATGCTCAGTACTAAACTATAACGCTATGAAAACTCAGTAAATCGAACTTTAGTATTGCTAGTTTCGTACTTTTGCTTGAGTTATAATCAAAATCAGACATAACGGGACGTTTTAGCGTGTCGTTTTTAACTTTGTAGATGCAGTAAATGATTGAATTAGAAGATAAGTACGCAGATATAAGACCTTACAATGACGATGAAGTTGCCGCCTCATTAACGCGATTAATTAACGATAATGCGTTTCTTGATGTGATAGCAAAGTACAATTTGCCACGCTTTATATCCGCAGTTGGGTTTTTAGCACGCGCTATAATAAAACATCAGTTGCGTAAAAAGTGGGGCAAAGTTAAAACAGTTGAAGATGTACAAAACGAAGTGGCGCATTATTTAAATAAATTAGTAAGGCGCACCACATCAAACGTTACTTTTTCAGGTTTAGAGGCATTAGACCCTAATCAAGCCTATCTTTTTGTTTCAAATCATAGAGACATTGTACTTGACCCTGCATTAGTTAATTGGGGCCTTTATCAGCATAAAATGAAAACAGTGAGAATTGCGATTGGTGATAACTTATTGCAAATTCCTTACATTACTGAGCTTATGCGTTTGAATAAAAGCTTTATTGTAAAACGCTCAGCTAAAGCTCCAAAAGAGATGTTAAAAGCGTTGACTCAGTTATCGGCTTATATTTATGACTCGCTTAGTAGTGGGCATTCTATTTGGATTGCTCAAAAAGAAGGTCGGGCTAAAGACGGTGTAGATCAAACCGATCCTGCACTGTTAAAAATGCTACAACTAAATGGACGTAAACAAAAGAAAGAGTTTGGTGAGTACATTAAAGAGCTAAAAGTGGTGCCGGTTGCAATATCTTACCAATATGAACCCTGTGCAATAGCGAAGGCAAAAGAGCTCTATCATAAACAACACCATGGTAAATACGTGAAATCGGCGGGTGAAGATATTGCTAGTATTGTTGAAGGCTTTAGTTCAGCCAAAGGGCATGTGCACTTATCGTTTGGCCAGCCTATTCAGTCAGATTGCGATAGTGCAGATGAGCTGGCAAAAACCATTGATAAGCAAATAATTGATTCGTTTTATTTACACCCAGGCAACTATATTGCAGGTGGTTGTACTGAAGCGGTTATAAATAAAAATGATGCAGCACAATTTGCAGAGCGTTTAGCAAAAGTGCCAGAAGAATTAAGGCCTTTAGTACTAGCAATGTACGCTAAGCCCTACCATAGAAAAACACAAGTAGATGAACAAAGCTGTGAACATTAATTAACAGTTTAGGCGTAGATAAAAGCAGCAATTAATTTGCTGCTTTTTTTTTAAACAAAAATGGCGCTATACTCAAGCTATACTTTTTTATACTGGAGGGTTTGATGCAACAAATTGAAATATTTGATATTCCTAGCCCTTGTAAAGGTATTTGCTTGGTTAATAATCGGGGTTACTGCAAAGGATGTTATCGCAGTCGTGATGAGCGATTTTCGTGGAATTCGTTGACCAATGCGCAAAAAAAGAAAGTGTTGAGCCTATGCCAGCAACGCTATAAACGTTATTTACAGCAAAAAAATAAAGCTGCGCAAGCCGCTTCGCCAGCACAACAGCAAGGCTTTGATTTTTAAAATTGTAGTTTGTACTTTGATCTGAGTTTAGCGACCGTGCCATTGTTGTGTAATTTCTTAAGTGTAGCCTCAAGCTGTTGAGCAATACTCGCATGACTGTTATGTAAATAATGATAAAGCGGGTAGGTAGCAACCACTTGTTTTTCATAACAGCCTAAAGCGGGAGGAATGGTTTTATTGGCCATCGCAAAATCAATCAGTAATGCAGCTTCTACTTTTTGCTGGATCAGTAAATTTAATTGAGTGGTATTATTTTTTACCTCAATAACCTTGCCTTGAAAATCAATACTGTCTAAATATCGCTGTTGTACAGGGTAGCTGGCTATAATGGCAACGCTATCCATTGTTTTAGTAGAGCTGGGTTCACAGTGCTTATAAAGCTCAAGATTAAATTTGAATAACGGATAGTTAACCCGAATTAAGTTTTTGTATGCACTTTCAATACTAATATCACGAGCAAGCTGCCCATCTAACATGCCACTGTTTGCTGCAAATAATGCATTTTGACGATTAAAATCGATAATATTTAATTTAAAGCCCATATCTGTATACGCTAATTGTAATAGCTCAATAGTATAATTTGCTTGCTGGGTGTTCTGCGGGCGATTAAATGTATAGCTGTAACTATGGCCAAATGACGAATTACTAAAAATTAAACCTATTAATACAAGCAACCCTTTACAGTATTTAAACACGTCAGCAGTTCCTGTCTATTGGGGCAAATGGATAGGCGAGTATAATAACAAATTGGCTGTCTTTTGCCCAGTTTCTAGTCATAATCTAGCAGAGCCTATCATTAACAATTATTGATACCCTTAGACTATTTAAAGTAGATTCTTTTTATTCATTATAGAGTTAGTTTATTATAAGTTTAAACGTATAATCAGAGTTTTATCAGGCCAGTAAAAGGGGGGAATATGAGTTATAACCTGTGTGATTTACCACGAGAGCAAAAATATCAGATTCAGCTAGATTACGAAGCTTCATTTTGGGCATATCAAATTAAGCGTGGCAAGAAAACGCGTGAGCAAGTTTATGATACCCTGCACAGTCGCCCAGTTGCAGAGCAAGGTTTTTTAAAGCAAAAGTTTGAGCAATATTTGGCACTTATGCTTAGTTAGGGTCTGCTTGCTATGATTGTTATTAAACAATTAGAATCAGTGAAAGCGCCCTTAATAAATAAGTTTTATACCTTATATAAAGTTCGCGGTCGCGCTAATAAACAAGATCAATTGTGGGTTGCTTACGATAACCACACTATTATTGCTGCGTGCCGCTTACAGCACAAACCGACTTTTTTATTTTTATCTACAGTTTTTGTGGCTCCTGCATATCGTTCCACTGGTGTTGCAACAAAGCTGCTAAGCACGCTTTTAAGTCAGCAAGCCGACGCTGTTTACACCTTCGCTTACCAACACATTACTGATTTTTATCAGGCACTTGGTTTTAACCAGGTGTTAACATATACTCCTGCATTATTAACGCTATTTGATGCATATAAGCACCGAAATATTATCGCATTGAAATATCAGCAACCCTAAATCAGTAATAGGAAACACATGGGCATCAGTATTAATAGGTTTATCACAGCCATGTTTGTGCTATTTATGCTCATAAGCGTTGCTGCAACAGCGCAGGTAAAACGGTTATCCCCAAGCGAAGGGTTATCTCAAAGTTACGTTAATACTATGCTTATCGATAATAATGGCTATTTATGGCTCTCTACCGAAGGAGGGTTAAATCGTTACGACGGCTATCAGGTTATTCCAATTAATGGCCCAAATGGTGAGTTAGAAGAAGCCATTATTGATCGCATATACCAAGATCCAGAAGGGCAAATTTGGATTGCTTCCTTGTTAGCAGGTCTTTTTAGGTATGACCCGCAAACAGATACCTATCAGCAGTATTTAAAAAAACCAGTTACAGAAGAGCAAATTCTTCAGCAGTCTGTTTTTACCATGTTAGCCACAGATGATAAATCCTTGTGGGTTGGTCAAGGCAGAGTGTTTGCAAAACTTGATATAGCCAGTGGCTCTATTACTCCTTTATTTAAGCTGCCTGAGCAATTTGAAAATGCGTTTGTACGTACCTTGTTTCATTACAATGGCTATATCTTTATTGGCAGTACAGACGGTGCTTATGTATTTAATATTGCAACGCAACAAGTACGCCCCCTAGAGCATTTAAGCGAAACCGACGTACACATCTATCAAAACAATGTGAAGTCATTTGCACTGGGTGATAGTAATCAGTTATTGGTTGGAGCTGTTAAAGGCTTATATGCTGTTGATATTAGTAATATAGAGACATTGTTTAATAATAGTGAGCAGGCATTTACAAGTGAAAAGCTACTGGCTGACTTGAATGTTTGGGATATTGATAATCAGCAAGGGATTGTTGATTTAGCAACCGATAAAGGCCTGCTTAGTTTTAATTTAACTACCAAAATAGTGGTTAAAAATAAACGCATTCAACAAAGTAAATACACGCTTGCCGATACCAGTATTATTGATATGGTAAAAGATAAATCAGGTGGTATGTGGCTTGCGACTAAAACTGATGGTGCTTTTTATTTATCGGGTGACAACTATAAATTTTATAATGTAGAGGGCAGTGCTTTAGGAGGGGATGGATTTTCACATCACTCAGTCTGGGCAATTAAACAATTTCAAGATAAGTTATGGCTAGGTACTCATAACGGTTTAACGGCTGTTGATATAAAAAATAACACCTCAAGGGTGTATTTAAAAGATTATAAAGTTGATTTACTAACCACAGAATTTACCGTTTTCAAAATTATGCCTTATAAAAATAAACTCTGGTTACACTCAAACCGAGGACTGTTTATTTTTGACCCGCAAACCCAGCAGCTTACCCAACCTAAAACTGCCAGCCCCAAAAACCAAATATTTATAAACGATTGGATGCATGGTATTACCTTGCTAGAAAATGGTGATTTATATTTTGTTCACCCTGATCATGGCATGTTTAAATATAATGTTGATAGCCAGGTGCTAACTCCATTAAAGGGCGAGTTTTCTCAATTTGACCCGTTTTTAGCCTATGGCTTTTTACCGCCATTACCCTCAAAGCCGCAGAGGCCGTTATTTTTTAGCGGTGGAGTGTTATACCAATTTAACCCGGATGAGCGCAGTTTAAACACCCTTTATAAAGTACCTAAACACCATGACAATGTTGCAGTGAGCATTCTTTCGTATGTTGAAGATAGGAAAGGGATTCTGTGGCTTTCTTTATCTAACTTTGGTTTGATTGGAATTGATGCCAATAGCTATGAATTAGTACATACCATTGATTTAGATAAAAATAAATTAGGCACACTATTATACGATATGGTGCTTGATGAAGAGGGAATGATTTGGATGAGTAGTCATAAAGGAATATGGAGATTAAACCCGAGCACCATCCATTTTCAGCAATTTACTACATCAGATGGAGTGCTTTCTGCTGAATTTAATAGTGGTGCTATGGCCAAATTAAATGACGGACGAATTGCCTATGGTAGCCTTAAAGGCTTTACTTACTTTGACCCTAAAGAGAATAAAAATAGCCAAGGTTTGTTAGATCACGTCAACATAACTCGCATTAACTTAATGTCTCGAGACTTGTCGCTTAACTTACAACAGCCATTAAAAAATATTACTTTAAATCATGATGATATAGGGCTTGAAATTGCATTTTCAGCGATGTCATTTAGCTTTCAAGAACGTATTATTTACGAATATCAGCTCGACAAAGGTAAAAAAAGTTATACCCGTAATAATCGCGTGGTGTTTCCTAAATTAAACCCCGGTAGCTATCAGTTAAAAGTCTGGGCAAAGGATCCGTTGACGGGTGACTATACCCCGCCAGCGACGTTAAATATTAAAGTGAAATACCCATTATGGCGCGCCCCTTACTTTTTAGCACTTTATGCTATTTTGTTATTCACAATAGTGACAGCTTGGGTAATGAGACGTAATAAAATACAGCGTATTTTATTAGCCGCACACAAAGAAAGCCAAGATAGCGAGGCACGTTTAAAGCTGGCGCTAGAGGGAAGTGAGTCGGGTGTTTGGGATTGGCAAGCGAGTCAGTTAAATATTTATCAGCCTAGATTGGTCAACGAGTTAGGTTATGAAGACGACTCAGTCAGTTTAGATGACTACTTAGATAAAGTTCATCCACAAGAGCGTGCCATTTTTAGGTTGGAGTGGTTAGAATTTTTATCAACCGACAAAGGATACTTTAACTGTACTTACCGACTACGCCATGCCAAAGGTCATTGGCGCTGGTACAAAGACTTTGGCAAAGTGGTTGAATGGGATGAAACAACACCGCAAAAAGTAGCGGGTACGTATACTAATATGACACGCGAAATGGTGTTTGAAGAACACGCTCGATTATTTACCGCCGCGTTTGAACAAACCCGAGATTGGGTATTTATTTTAGATAAAAACTTTAACATACGTGCTTCAAATAAGTCGCTGCAAACGGCTTTTGCTGTATCGGCAGAGCCTCGTTCAACTCGCTCGCTTAATTTAGGTTTGACTCGCAGTAGCTATTTTGACTATTTACGCATTATGCAAAAGCTTGAAGTAGGCGAGCACTTCTCATGTGAAGACACTGTGGTACTGGCTAATAAAGAGCAGCGTCATGTGTTAGTTAAAATAAGCGCTGTAGCGGATGAAAGTAAAAGGTTGAGTAGCTATGTGGTTATTTTAACGGATATTCATGCGCAGAAATCAGCTGAGAACGAGCTGCATCTATTAACTAATTACGATTCATTAACGGGCTTGCCAAATAGAACCTTGTTTAATGACCGAGCTGTGCATGCCATAGATCAAGCGCGTCGTCATAACAGCAAAGTTGCTTTATTACATGTAAATATAAAACGCTTTAAATACTTTAACGACTCATTTGGTACAGAAAGCGCTGATGAGATCATTAAGCTGGTGGCAAACCGCTTAAAAACAGCATTACGCCCCTGTGATAGCATAGCGCGTTTAGGTGGTGATGAATTTGTTATTTTAGTTGAAGACATTCAGCAAATAGAAGAAGTATTACTTATATGCACCAAGCTTATGGATTGCGTGAGTATAGACATTGCTATGAATAGCCAAAATGTAAATGTGCACCTTAGTATTGGTGTGGCGCTTTTCCCTGATGACGCTGCGCATTACAAGGCGCTGTTAAAAGCATCAAATGTGGCGCTCTATTATGCTAAAGATGGTTTAGAAGGGTGTTACAAGTTCTATAAACAAGAAATGAATCAAAGAGTTGAAAGGGCCCTGCATTTAGAGTCGCAATTGATCAAAGCGTATCACGAGCACGAGTTTTGTAATTATTATCAACCTATAATTAGTACATCTACACAAAAAACTGAGGGCTTTGAGGTATTACTACGTTGGCCTGAGAATCAACTAGCCAGTACTCAAGAGTTTGCAAATGTGGCTGAAAATATTGGTTTAATTACCAAAATTATGCTGCAAACATTTAAAAGAGCACTTGTACAGTTGGTGCGTTGGCGCAAGGTGAATCCCGATTTATATTTATCAATTAATTTATCGGCACTTGATTTTGAGTTTGCTGAGCTTATACCTGAAATTCGCCAAGCACTAAATAATGCAGCGCTGCCGCCCGAGGCTATTGTGTTTGAAATAACAGAGTCTATTTTAATGCGAGACTCAGACTATGCACTTAAAAATATGGATGCACTAAAGCAGCTCGGATGTAAGCTATACATGGATGACTTTGGAACAGGTTATGCTTCATTAACGTATTTAAAACGCTTCCCCATCGATGTATTAAAAATTGATCGTAGCTTTGTGCAAGATATTGGTATTGATTCGGATAATGAAGCGATTATTCAATCCACTCTTACTTTAGCCAGCAGTTTAGGTAAAGAGTGTATTGCTGAGGGGGTTGAAAGCGCACATCAATTGGCCTTCTTAAAAGCTCAAGGTTGCAGCTATTTCCAAGGGTACTTATTTAGTAAAGCGGTGCCTAAAGAGCAAGTACTTGAGCTCATTGAACGCGATTGGCACCCTGTATTCTCACAAGCTTAAAGCGCCGTTTATTACATTATTTTATTAAGGGCGCTTACCACAATGGCGACAAAACAAGTGTGAGCTGCGTTTATTAAGCTCCGCTTTTATCGCTTTATTAGCCTCTAACTTACTTAATCCAAGTTTGTAGCGAAGATCTTCAAGGTGATGTAATTGCTCATCGGAGAGTTTTCCATCGGTTATTTGCTCATGGGTGGCATCTTCAAATAACTGACGACGTTTACGAACCTGCTCTGAAAAGCTCGATGCTAATAAACCAGTGGGTATAGCCACCATGCCCATGCTTACTAGAGTGATGATACCACCAAACAGCTTACCAATAGGTGTTATTGGCACAACATCACCATAGCCTACAGTCGTAAGTGTTGCCATTGCCCACCACATTGCGGCCGGAATTGAGCCAAACTTGTCTGGTTGAATGTCATGTTCTAATAAATAAATACCGCATGAAGCTAAAATAAGTACTACTGCCATAATAAAAAATGCAGCCAACAATGAACTTGATTCATCAATAAATGCCTGTAATAACAGCTGCATTGCCCGTGAATAACGAGTGAGCTTAAATACTCTTAATAAACGTAGTACGCGTAAAAAACGTAAGTCTAAAGCAAAGAAAAACATTAATAGGCTTGGCAAAATGGCGATTAAATCGATGATAGCCAGTGGTGATAAAATATAGCGGATCCGCTTTTGTGTATTGGAGCAATCCATAGAGGCGTATTTTACTCTATCTACACAGGTCCAAGCACGTATTAGGTATTCAGCACTAAATATGGCAACCGATACCAGCTCTAACATTAAAAATTCGTTGTAGTACTCAGTGGCAATGCTGTGCACTGATTCGAGTACGATGGCCACCACATTTATCATAATAATAGTGATTAGTAGGGCATCTAAAAAGTGACCGGCCCGTTGGTACTTACCTGAAGACTCAAATACTTGGTTGATGGTTTGTCTAAGTTTCTGCATAATAATTATTATAATGTGAGTAACATATTGATACTGCCTTCTTCAAAATCACGACTAATTTTAAATCCGAGTTTACGAGCCAGCTCAATCATGCCAGTGTTTTCAGGTAGGGTGATCCCCTCAACGGTTTTTACCCCTTGGCGTTTACAATGAGAAATTGCTGCATTCATTAAAATACGCCCTAATCCAAGCCCTTGGCAATCAGAACGTACTACAATAGCAAACTCTGCTTGTAAGTTATCTGGGTCCATAATCACTCGTGAAACCCCTAGGGTGTGCTGTTGCTCGTCTTGTGTTTGGGTAACAATAAACGCCATTTCGCGGTCGTAATCAATTTGCGTCATTTTCGCGAGTTGATCGTGGTTAAATTGTGGTAACTCACCAAAAAAGCGTTTATACCTATCTTCTTTGGTTAATGACTGGTCAAACGCTTGATGTGCTTGCTCATCTTCAGGTTTGATTGGTCTGAGCGTTGCTAAGGTATTATTTTTTAAAGTGACTTGTTCAACTAGTTCAATAGGGTAAGGACGAATAGATAAACGTTTTCGATGTGCTTGAGCCTGATACTGATTCAAATTCACGGTGGCATCAAGTACTAAAAACTGGCCATTACTAGCTAGAATAGGATTAAGTTCTAATGAGGTGATATCCGGTTGATCTACGACCAATTGAGAAATTCGAGTTAGTAGTGAACACAAACGATATTTATCTACTTTTTCTGGCAGAACACGCTCTTTAAGTACGCCTTTATCATGGGCGGCGGCAATTAAATATTTAGCTAGGTTCATATTCAGTGGTGGCAAAGCGACTGCGGCTTGTGCATATTCAAGCCCTGTACCGGCTTCACCTAATAAAATAACCGGCCCAAAATTAGGCTCTGTTTTAATGGCTATACGTAGCTCGTTAGCTCCCGCTCGAGGTGCCATTTTTTGTAATGAAAAACCATCAATTATGGCATCAGGGTAGGTGTTCTTTATTCTTAACAGCATGGCAAATGCGGTTTGCTCTACCTCTTGTGCATCATTGAGGTTTAGTACGACACCGCCGACTTCAGACTTAGAGGGAATACTTGGGCTAATCAATTTCAATGCCACTGGAAAGCCCAGCTCTATTGCTTGCTCTTTGGCTTCGGTTGGAGTGTAGGCAACTTCAGTTTGAATACAGTCAATGCCGTAACTACTTAAAATATGACTTGCTTGATGGGTTGATAAGTAATGTTGTTCATCATTTAAAAACTCTTTTATAGTCGCTTTCGCTGCTACTTTATTAATAGTTGCATCGTCAGTATTTGATTCTGGCGTTTGAGTTAAATGCTTTTGATTACGACGGTAGCTTACTAAGTGCATAAAGGCGCCTACCGCCCCTTCTGGGGTACGATAGGTAGGGATGGCATTATTGGCGCAGATGCGTCTTGCAGCAAAAGCGGCATCTTCACCCATAAAATTAGTAATTACATACGGGCGTGCCATTTTCGGTAATTTATTTAGCGCCTCAACAATAACCTGAGCGTAATTTTCACTTGGGGCCAAAGCCGATGGAGTGTGGATGATCAGTAAGTTTTTAACTTCTTTAGCATTTAGTAATATTTCTAACGCATGCTTATAACGCACTGGCGCAGAATCGCCAAATATATCGACCGGATTGGCAGCGGTGTCTGAATGCGGGATCACTTTATTAAGTGCTTCGCGAGTTTCATCACTGAGCTGAGCAAGTTTTCCTGAGCTTTGAATGAGTTCATCAACCGCCATCACTCCAGGGCCGCCACCATTGGTTAATATGGTAAGTTGCTCTACTTGCAGTAACTTAGGATGCATTGCCAAGGTTTGGGTGGCGGCAAAGAGCTCACGTAAGTCGTTTACTCTTAGCATACCCGCACGTTGAAACATGGCATCATATACCGCATCTGAGCTTTGTTTTCCGCCGGTGTGTATTTCAGCGGCGAGAGCCCCTGCGCTGGTTCTGCCAGTTTTAATAGCAATAACAGGTTTAGAAAATGCGGCTGCTCGAGCGGCAGAAATAAAGCTGCGGATATCATCAATATTATCGATGTACAGTAAGATGGCTTTGGTTTTAGCATCACGGCCTAAAAAGTCGAGTATTTCGTCAAACTCAATATCTAAACAATCCCCCATAGATACAAAGTATGAAAAGCCAATTTCTTTATTTTTTGCCCAATCAAGAATAGTTGAGCAAACTGCTGCAGATTGCGATACAAAAGCCAGTTTACCTGGCGTGGCAACAGTATGAGAAAAGCTTGCATTTAAGCCTATATGCGGAATAAGTAACCCTAAGCAATTTGAGCCAAGCAGGGTGACTTTATGCTTAGCTGCGCTCTCTTTGAGTGCCCTTTTTTGAACTGTGGTTAAGCCATCCGCAATAATAATGGCACTATGACAGCCAAGTGTACCTAGCTGCTCAATAATTTTCATTAAGGTGTTTTTATTGGTACAGATAACGGCTAAATCAGGTACTTTAGGTAAGGCTTCAATACTGGGGTAAGCCAATACGCCATGTACCGCTGTATGATTTGGGGTAACGGGCATAATAGGCCCTTTAAAGCCACCTTGCAGTAAGTTACGCATTACCACATTACCCGCGCGAGTGGCGGTGTTTGATGCCCCAATAACAGCGACAGAGCTTGGGTTAAAAAACTGGTTAATACGTTTTAGACTCATTGCGTTTCCTTGGCTGATTAAGTTTTGCGTTCTGTACTGTCTCAATGTAACCTGTTTATTGTGTTTTTTCGAGCGTGAACATGCTTATTATTGATATTGGTCAAGGAGAGTGAAGTGAATAAAATATCGAATGTAACCGTTGTTATGGCAGCAGTTTGTTTAAGCATCGGCTTAATTGCATTGGGCTTTATCATCAAAGAAGCCGCACTTGATATCAAAGGCATGGAGCGCACTGTTCAGGTAAAAGGTTTAGCAGAGCGTGAAGTGGTCGCTGATACTGTTATTTGGCCGCTGCAGTTTAATGACGCCGATAACAACCTTGAAAAGCTTGTTGAGCGAGTTGAGCAAAAAAACGATGCCGTAATTGCCTTTTTAAAGCTACATGGCTTTGACGATGAGGAAATATCTACAGGCACTCAATCTATTATTGATAAGCAAGCGCGTGAATACGCGAACGACAATCAAAAGTTTAGATATGTTATTAGCTCAAATATTATTGTTTACTCTAATGCCCCTGATAAAGTTAAAAACGCACTGAGTAAAGTGAGTCAGTTAGCTAAGCAAAATATAGCCATAGTCCAAGATAACTATCAAACTCGTATTGAATATCTATTTACTGGGCTTAACGATATAAAACCTGCCATGGTGCAAGAGGCCACAGAAAAAGCCCGTGAAGTAGCAAATAAATTCGCGAAAGATTCAAACTCCCTTTTAGGTAAAATTAAAACCGCACGCCAAGGGCAGTTTAGCATTAGCGATCGGGATTCAAACACACCGCAAATTAAAAATGTACGCGTGGTTACCAGCGTAGAATATTACTTATCAGATTAGTGCTGCTACTTGTTCAGTAGAACGCTGTAAATATGTCGCGCTTAACAGCAAAGTTATTTCGCTTGGAGGGTCGTTTTTTAATGCCTCAAGCAATTGTAATTTTGCTCTAGGATTTTGTTTTTGTTCTATTTCCATTAATGCCAGTAAGGCTGAAAACTCATGTTTTACCGGTATGTTGGGCTTATGTGCATAAACGATATAGCTGGCCACAGGAGTGAGCCCGTACTGATTGATTTGCGCCAATGCATGCAGTAACTCTTCATTAGATTCAAATAACATTAACGAGCGAACATAGTTAAAAGGCAATTGACTCGGCGCTGCGTGCTTGAACACATTATGTAACACGTTATTGCCATGGCTATCTGTACTAATAAAGCCTTTATTTAATTTAAGCGCAGGAGTAAAAAAGCTCAGTGCATCTAAACTGGTTAGCTGTTCAATAAACGGCGCTGGTGGCGTATTGCTCGCTAAAATTCGCACGGCAATATTTTGCATAAAATCGTATTTAATACTCATGCGTAACGCGCTTTCAAACAGGTAATTAAGCTGCATCACTTTTTGAGCGTCAGTGAGCTTTTTAAAGTCGTTATCAAGCTCATCAAACTGTTGTTGTTTAATACGCGCATTGAGTAGCTGTATGCTTAGATCCATTCTGTTCTCCTTGAACACCTACTTTATCCTAGCTTAATTTTTTGCTTTATAAAACAAAAGGCCGCAATTGCGACATTTTATATGTTTAAGTAGTTACTAGGGTCTGTTTACCTTTGTGGATTAAAATTTGTTCAAACTAGGGGCGGTTTAATCGCGGCGCGAGGTTTGTAACCTAGTGGGCTAAGTCAAAGCCGAGCAACAAAGAGTAAATCGCCCCTAGGCAGAACCCTCCGGGCAGCGCCTGTTTGGCATTGATGCTGCGTTATCGCCTATTTATGGGGAATAACCACACCACATAGGCTCTGCCTTGCCTTAATACCAAACAGACTGCTGTAAATTTAACCTTAAAAGGTCAACAGACCCTAGATAATTAAGCTTGTTTGCTAGCAACCCACTCATCAACAAAGTTTTCTAGTACGTTTAATGGTACAGGGCCATTCTTAAGCACTACGTCGTGGAACTGACGAATATCAAACTTGTCGCCAAGCTGCTTTTTAGCCGCTTCACGTAGTTCTAAAATTTTCAGCATACCCACTTTGTAAGCCGTTGCTTGTGATGGCATTACAATATGACGCTCAACCATTTTTACACCGTCAGAAGTGGCGTTAGGAGTGTTGTTAACGTAGTAATCAATACCTTCTTGGCGAGTCCACTTCATTGTGTGAATACCGGTATCAACCACTAGACGACAGGCACGCCATAACTCCATAGCTAAACGACCAAAATCTGAATACGGGTCTTCATAAAGGCCCATTTCTTTTGGTAGTAACTCTGAGTATAAACCCCAACCTTCAATGTAGGCTGTGTAACCACCAAACTTACGGAACTTAGGCACGCCTTCCAGCTCTTGTGAAATAGCAATTTGCATGTGATGACCCGGAATACCCTCATGGTAAGCGAGAGCTTCCATTTGGTAAGTTGGCATTGCTTCCATGTCATAGAGGTTGGCGTAGTAAATACCTGGGCGAGAACCATCTGGCGCAGGTTGTTGATAAAACGCTTTACCTGCCGCTTTTTCACGGAAAGCTTCAACACGTTTTACTATCATGTCGGCTTTTGGTTTTACAATAAACAGCTCATCTAAGCGTGTTTTCATGTTATCAATTAAGCCTTTAGCTTCACTTAGGTATTGCGCTTTACCCGCTTCAGTATTAGCAAGGTAAAATTGCTTGTCGGTTTTCATAAACTGCATAAAGGCGTTTAAGTCACCCTCAAAACCAACTTTATCTTTGATGGCACGCATTTCATCATGAATACGTGACACTTCGGCAAGGCCAATGGCATGAATTTCTTTTGCTGTAAGGTCTGTTGTGGTAGTGCGTTTAAGCGCGTTATTGTAAAACGCTTCGCCATCAGGGAATTTCCAAGCACCGTCACGGTCATCAGCACGCTTTTCTAGCTGTGCAATGTAGTTAATTAACTTAGAGTAAGCAGGTTTAACTGCTGTTTTTAATGCATCAGTCGCTTTACTAATAAGTGCATCTTTTTCAGCTTGGTCGATTTCTAATGCATTTACTTTACGTTTAAAGTCAGCTAATAGCGTAGAATCTTCACCTTGTTCAAACGGCGCACCTTTAATGATGTTTTTGCTTGAATCAATCACGTGTGGAAATACAAATTTAGGTGCAATAATGTTTTTATCGGCGCGAATTTCTAAGCCGGTAATCAGTTGATCGAATACACCCGGTACCCCATTTAAACGGGCAATGTAATCGTTGGCTTCTTTTACGTTGCTAATTTGATGCTGGTTAATTAAAAAAGCCGGCACCATAGAATGTGTACCAAACATTTGGTTTACTGGGTAGTTATGGTAACGCCATTTAAAATCAGCAATGCTGGCTTCTAAATCTTGTTTTTTTAAATCATAACTTACTTGAGTAGCTGCATCTAATTGCGCACGGTCAATGCTGTTGAGGGTGACCAAATCGGCTTTAGTTTGTGCCAAGTCTTTAAGCGCTTTTTCTTCGCTGTTGTCATCCCATTTATCGTAATCTTTTTTGATGCCCATATAGGTTTGATAAACTGGGCTGCTCATTACATCACGATTAAAAGTGTCTTCAAAAAAAGCATTCGCTTTATCAATTTCACTTTGTACAGGTTGAGCTTGAACCGCCGGTGCAGGCGTTGATTGTTGTGTTGCTTGTTGGCAACCGGCAAGCAGTGCCACGCTTACCGTGGCAGCAATTAGAGTAAGTTTACGCATTCGTTTCCCTTTTGTTGTTAGAAACCCATTAGGGTATTTTAATTTTTCATGTGTTTACTTTACATGCGTATAACGCCAAAAGCGTTATACAAACAATTCTAGCAGGTCATTTAAAAAGCGATGGCCTCTAAGGCTTACTTGCCAATGGCCGTCTTTTTCTATTAATAAACCTGTGTTAATGGCTTTATTCAAAGCCGCTTGTTGGCTTTGTAATGGCTGATTAGTCAGTGCACTGTAGTCTTCAATCGGGCATGGCTCTATTAAACGAAAGCGATTCATAAAAAATTCAAACGCTAAGTCGTCTTGTTCTACTTGCCAGCTTTTGTACAAGTAGGGCTTAATAATGTCCATGTAGCCCCGTGGGTGTTTAACCTTTTCAGTGCGTGTTATCACCCCTGTTTTCGCATCAGTAACCTTACCATGGGCGCCACAGCCAATACCAAGATAATCGCCAAACCGCCAATAATTCAAGTTATGTTGGCATTGAAAGCCCGGTTTTGCATATCCTGATATTTCGTATTGCTGATAGCCTGCTTGTGCTAATAATGCTTGGCCTTGTTCTTGAATATCCCATAAGGTTTCATCTTGTGGCAACGTGGGCGGTTTTGAAGCAAATTGCGTATTAGGCTCAATGGTGAGCTGATACCAAGAAATATGTGGAGGGTTGAGGGCAATGATTTGTTTTAAATCACTTAGTGCGTCATCGAGGGATTGCCCTGGTAAGCCATGCATTAAATCAAGGTTAAAGCTATTCAACCCTGCTTCACTAGCTTGTTGTGCTGCATAACAGGCCTCATCGGCACCATGAATTCGGCCTAAGGCTTTTAACTTATCATTTTGCATGCTTTGCACGCCAATAGAGATACGGTTAATCCCTGCTTTTACATAATCTTTAAAACGGCCAGTTTCGACTGTGCCCGGGTTTGCTTCAAGAGTTATTTCACAGTTATCGCTTAAACCAATTAGGTTATCTATTTCATTGAGTAAACGGGTATATGCCGCGCCGGTTAATAGGCTTGGCGTGCCGCCGCCAATAAAAATACTGTGAATTTTTCGCCCTTGTACTAAGTGTAAATCAGCTTTTAAATCGTCAATTAAGTGCTGTACATATTCAGCTTCAGGGATGTCACCTTTTTGCCCGTGGCTATTAAAGTCGCAGTAAGGACATTTTTGCACGCACCAAGGCACGTGCACATATAAACTCAGTGGAGGAAGGTTCACAGGCCGCCTTTGTGTTGTAACTCTTGTAGTAATTTATTAAGTGCTTGCCCACGGTGACTTAGTGCATTCTTCTGCTCTTTTGTAAGCTCTGCACTGGTACAATTTTCTGATGGTACAAAAAAGATAGGATCGTAACCAAAGCCACCTTTACCGTGTTGGCTAAGGGTAATTTCGCCCTCCCAGCTAGCACTGCAAATAAGTGGAGTAGGGTCGTCGGCATGACGCATTAGTACCAACACACACCAAAAGCGAGCGCTGCGATTAGGGTTGTTGCCTAAATCAGCCAGTAATTTATCGATATTATCTTGATCGCTTGCTCTATTTCCTGCAAAACGAGCAGAGTAAACACCGGGTGCGCCATTCAGGCCATCAACTTCTAAGCCTGAATCATCTGCAATAGCAGGCAGTCCGGTAATTTTAGCCGCATGACGCGCTTTAATTATCGCGTTTTCTACAAACGTGGTGCCTGTTTCGTCTACGTCACTGACATTAAAGTCGCTTTGCGGTACAACATTAATATTAAGTGAGCTGAGCATGTTAGCCAGCTCATTCACTTTTCCGGGGTTGCCGGTTGCAAGAACTAAGGTGTTGGTCATATTTAATCTACGTAAAATTTTTGCTTAAACTTTAATGTTTGAAACTGATTACCTTGTTGGATTTCAATTTCAAAACGTAAAATCTCTTCGTTGGTGTAATCTACTTGTGCTAGGTAATAAATTGAATCGCCTTCAACGACTTCTTTAAAGTTAAGGGTTTGCTTGTTACCTAATAAGTTTTTAGCGATACCTTGTAATGTCGCTTTTTGAGCGGCTTTATCTGCATTATTTTTTAATATTGAAATATTAACAATACCTTTATAGCCACTACGCTCAAGGTCATAGGCTTTAGCTATTTGCGGTTGAATAAACGTTGATGGAAAGGCTATGTAATGAACTTGCCAAGGGCCTAGTTCTTTGTATTGGGCGCCTTGTTCTTGAGCGCTGTGTGCATTAAATGCTAAAGCGAGACAAGCAATAAAACAAAACTTTATTAAACGTTGCATGGTTAACTCCTGAGTATGTAAAAAAGAGGCGCTAGGCCTCTTTTATATTACGTTGTGCTTAAGCTAAAAGGTCCATTAGCAGCATTTGTAAAAACTGAATGCCGATGATCAGTACCAATACCGATAAGTCTAAGCCTCCTAGTGGCGGTAAGATTTTACGGATTGGCTTTAACATTGGCTCAGTAAGCTGATGGAATACCGCTTCAATTGGGTTATAGCCTTGGCTTACCCAGCTTAAAATAGCGCGGATGATTAACACCCAAAAGACTAAATTTAAACCTTCTTTTAAAACAGTTATTAGCGCCTGTATAAGCACAGGTTGAATAGCCCAAGAGCTATAAATAAGCCACATTAATGTACTTATTTTTGCCGCAGCCACTATAAATGCCAGCAACAAAGAGGCTAAATCAAGCCCGCCTAGCCCTGGAATGATTTTTCGCAGCGGGTTAACTGCAAACGAAGTGGCTTTGACCACAAATTGGCTCATCGGGTTGTAAAAGTCGGCTTTTGCCCACTGTAGCCAAAAACGCAGTAGTACCACCATTAAAAACAGATCAAACAAGGTGCTAATTAAAAATTGCATGGCATTCATAGTATAACCTTCAATAAAAAATGGTTTTAAAGTTCTTGTTCCATTTGCACTGCACGCGCAATACACGCATCCATTGCATCACCCACAGTTTGGGTTAAACCTTGCGCTTTTAAATGCTCAACAGCTGCATGCGTGGTACCGCCTTTTGAGGTTACATTGGCGCGCAGTTGCGAAATGCTAATATCTGGTTGGCTAAGTGCCATTTCAGCTGCGCCTAGCGCTGTTTGCTGTACTAAGCGACGCGCGTCTTCATCATTAAAGCCAAGTGCTTTCGCTTTTTCTTCAATCGCTTCCATAAATAAGAAAAAGTAAGCTGGCGATGAGCCTGTCACAGCAATGACATCGTTAATTTGCGATTCTTGCTCTACCCACACAACTATACCTGTACATTCAAAAACTTGTTGTACAAATTCATGTTCGCTTTGCGTTTCGCCAGCGCCATACAAGCCCGATACACCACGACCAAGTAACGACGGTGTATTTGGCATACAACGCACCATTTTCACATCTTGGCCAAGCATTTCACGTAAGCGTTTAACGGTTAAGCCTGCAGCGACTGAGATAAATAATTTATCACTAAAGTCGATGCCTGAATCTTGAAATGATTGGCACAAGTCGCCCATCATTTGTGGTTTAACAGACAGAACAATGACATCTGCATCGCGCATAGCTTCGTTATTGTCACTGGTGGTTTGCACCTTAAAGTCGGATGCTACCTTGGCTAGTTTTTCTTGGTTGCGGTTAGTTGCAATAATATTATTTGCGTTAAAGCCGTTTTTTACCATGCCACCAATGATGGCGTAGCTCATATTACCTGTGCCTATAAATGCGATTTTTTTATCTGACATATGTCTGTTATCACCTTTTAAGTTCGTGTTCCAAAAATATCTGTGCCGATCCTCACCATGGTTGAACCTGCCGCTATGGCAGACTCTACATCGTTACTCATCCCCATCGACAACGTATCTATATGAGGATATTGGGTCTGTAGTTTATCAAAGCAAGTTTGTAATTGCTCAAAATATTGAATTTGCGTGTTAGCATTGTCACTTTTTGCAGGAATAGCCATTAGTCCGCGTAATTTTAACTGTGAACACTGACTTATAAATTGTGCTAGTTGGTCTATTTCCTCTACGGCACAGCCGGATTTCGCGTCTTCTGCGCTAATATTAACTTGTATCAGTATATTAAGAGCGGGCATTTCCTGTGGGCGCTGAGCGTTTAAGCGTTTTGCTATTTTGAGCCTATCAACACTTTGTACCCAGTCAAAATTAGCAGCCACCAAAGCGCTTTTATTTGACTGTATAGGGCCAATGAAATGCCAAACAATATCGCTAAATGTTGCTAGTTGCGCTATTTTATCTACAGCTTCTTGAACATAAGATTCACCAAATTGGCGTTGCCCTTGTTCATATGCTGCCATAATATCAGAGACGGGTTTGGTTTTAGATACTGCAAGTAACGTAATGTCGTTACTATTGCGCTGTGCATTTTGCGCTGCCTCTGCAATTCTAGCGTAGGCGGATGTGAGTCGTTCTGCTATTGTAACCATATATTTATCAGTTAGTTGTGGAGTCATAAATGGATATCACCGAATTATTGGCATTTAGTGTGCAACATAAAGCATCAGATTTGCACTTATCATCAGGGGTGTCACCTATGATACGTGTTGATGGTGATGTGCGACGAATTAATATACCAGCACTTGGAGATAAAGAAGTCAGCAGTCTGGTTTATGACATTATGAACGATAACCAGCGTAAGGACTATGAACAAAATCTCGAAGTGGATTTTTCTTTTGAAGTCCCTAATTTAGCACGTTTTCGTGTAAATGCCTTTAACTCTAATCGTGGTCCTGCTGCCGTGTTTCGTACTATCCCGAGTGATGTATTGACACTTGAAGATTTGGGCGCGCCGGAAATATTCAAACAAATTTCAGATAACCCACGAGGCTTAGTTTTAGTTACCGGCCCCACAGGCTCAGGTAAATCGACTACACTCGCAGCCATGGTGGACTATATAAATCAAAATAAACATCACCATGTACTGACCATTGAAGATCCTATCGAATTTGTGCACGATAATAAACTCAGCTTAATTAACCAGCGTGAAGTTCACCGCGATACACATAGTTTTTCTAATGCGCTGCGAAGTGCATTGCGTGAAGACCCTGATGTTATTTTGGTAGGTGAGTTACGAGATCTAGAAACTATTCGCCTTGCTATGACTGCTGCTGAAACTGGTCACTTAGTATTTGGCACTTTGCATACCACGTCGGCACCTAAAACTATTGACCGTATTATTGATGTATTCCCTGGTGAAGAAAAAGACATGATCCGCTCTATGCTTTCTGAATCACTTCGTGCGGTTATCTCACAAACACTGATCAAGAAGGTCGGTGGAGGGCGAGTGGCTGCACACGAAATCATGTTGGCAACGCCTGCTATTCGTAACTTAATTCGTGAAGATAAAATTGCTCAAATGTACTCATCGATTCAAACCGGTGCGTCGCAGGGCATGCAAACCATGGATCAATGTTTAACAAACCTTGTTAACAGAGGCATTATCACTCACTCAGCGGCGTATACAAAAGCACAAGATAAGACGCAGTTTAGCGCTTAAGGAATTATTATGACTTTATCTCTAAATCACTTTTTACAAATAATGATCGACAAAAAAGGCTCTGATCTATTTGTATCAAGCCAGCTGCCTATTAGCGCTAAAATTAATGGCGAGCTGATACCTCTTAATGATGACAAACTAACCGATGAGCAAGCGCTGGAATTAGTTGAATCAGCGATGAGTGAAAAGCAAAAAGCAGAGTTTCATAGCACCAAAGAGTGTAACTTTGCAATTGCAACCAGCGAAGGGCGCTTTCGTATTTCGGCTTTTTGGCAACGTGACAGAGCGGGGATGGTTATTCGCCGGATTGTGACCCAAATACCTGATGTAAAAGAGCTGGGATTGCCCTCAGTACTTACTGATGTGATTATGTCAAAGCGCGGACTTGTATTATTTGTAGGTGGTACGGGAACCGGTAAATCAACATCACTGGCAGCACTGGTTGGTTATAGAAATCGCCATCAGCGCGGGCATATTCTAACCATAGAAGATCCAATTGAATTTGTGCATGAGCACCAAAAAAGTATTATTACCCAACGTGAAGTGGGCTTAGATACAGAAAGCTTTGAGTCAGCACTAAAAAGCTCTTTACGCCAAGCGCCAGATGTTATTTTGATTGGTGAAATTCGATCGCAAGAAACTATGGAGTATGCGTTAAGCTTTGCAGAAACAGGTCATTTATGTGTTGCCACCTTACATGCTAACAATGCTAACCAAGCTATTGATCGTATTATGCACTTAGTGCCAAAAGAGAAGCACGATAAGCTTAAATATGATTTAGCATTAAACTTACGCGCTATTATTGCCCAGCAGCTTATCCCTACCTCTGATGGTGAGGGACGTGCTGCTGCTATAGAGGTATTATTGAATACGCCAATGGTGAGTGAGCTGATTAAAAACGGTAACATTGGTGGTATTAAAGAAACTATGGCCAAATCAACTGAAATGGGCATGCAGACCTTTGACCAAGCGCTGTTTGAGCTTTACAGACAGCAACGGATTAACTATGCCGATGCACTTCATCATGCAGACTCGCCAAATGATTTACGTTTAATGATAAAACTACGTAATAACGAGCAGCAGGGGGCAGGCTTTTTGCAAGGTGTAACCATTGATGGCCTTGATGATAAAGGTAATATTACCTAAGGACAATTAACTCGTTGCTGCCTACATGGATGTAAGCCAGTAGAATAACGTAGGAGCAATTATCGAACCCACTAGGTTACAAACCTCGCGCCGCGATTAAATTGCCCCTAGTTTGAACGAGTTTTAATCCGTAAAGACTAACAGACCCTAGTCAAAATCCACACGTAAAAAAAACGCCTTAGGCGCTTTTTTTGTTAAATCAATTTATTCGCCATAACTGGCTTCAAAAAAGCTCTCTAGAATAATCACCGCAGACATATTATCTACGTTGCCTTTACCTAAGTTTTTATAACCACCACGTTCAAACAACCGTGCTTTAGCATCAGCGGTAGTTAAGCGCTCATCTTGAGTATGAACCGCTATACCGTAATGATTATGCAAACGATTGGCGAACTTTTTGGCTTTAAAGGTAACCTCTTGTGAGGTGCCATCCATATTAAGCGGTAAGCCAACCACCATTAAGTCAGGTTGCCACTCTTTTACCTGTACAGCAATGTCATCCCAATTAGGGATGCCATCTTGAGCTTTCACCGCCTTTAGGCTGGTGGCGCTGCCTGTCAATTCTTGACCAATTGCAATACCAATGCTCTTAGTACCAAAATCAAATCCCATTACGGTGCGCTCACCTTGCGCTTTTACAGTTTTTTTAGTCATGTTTGTCTTTTATATTATTAGGCATGTCCAGCTTCGGGGCTTAATTGGCTAACATCAAAACCAAGCATAGAGACTGCCATTTCCCAGCGCTTTTCCACTGGGGTATCAAAAATTATTTTGGGGTCGGCTTTTATAATCAGCCAGCTATTATCAAGTAGCTCTTGTTCTAACTGGCCTTGCTCCCAACCTGAGTAACCTAAGGTAATTATAAATTGCTCGGGTGCTTGAGCGGTAGTTAATGTGGCTAATACATCTTTTGAGGTAGTGATCATAATATCACTGCTCAATTTTTGGCTTGCCGAGTACCCAGGTTTTGGTGAATGTAGCACAAAGCCACGATCCGTTTTTACCGGCCCGCCAGCATACACTGTCACTTGCGCGGCATGTTGCGACTTATCGTTATCAATATCAATTTTGTCGAGTAACTCACCTACGGTGACATCAATCGGCTGATTGATAACAAGTCCCATAGCGCCTTCTTCATTGTGTTCACAAATATAAGTGACCGCACGTTTAAAAAAAGGGTCTTGCATTGATGGCATTGCGATTAAAAAATGATTTTCTAATGACTGCATAATTTTTACCCTTTTAGTTATTGAATCTTGAGTATGGCATAGTCCCATGTTTTAACACTAAAAATTTATTCAACTTTAAGCGGCGACTATAGAAACGCTACTGCTTAAATTTTGTTATGGCTTTAATATTATTTACTAAGCTTTCTCTCTATAGCATCAAATAAAATACCGGTAATAGAAATCTCGTAAGCGGCCTCAATTTCTTTAACACAGGTTGGTGCTGTTACGTTAATTTCAGTTAACTTATCGCCAATGATATCTAAGCCAACAAATATTAAGCCTTTTTCTTTCAATGTAGGGGCAACTGCTTGAGCAATTTTAAGATCTGACTCACTAATTGGGCGTGCTTCACCACGTCCGCCAGCGGCTAAGTTACCGCGCGTTTCGCCGTTTTGTGGGATACGCGCTAAACAATAAGGAATAACTTCACCATCAACAACCAATACGCGCTTGTCACCTTGAGTGATCTCTTCAATGTAATTTTGCGCCATCGCAAAGCGACTGCCATGCTCAGTTAAGGTTTCGCATATTACGCCAATATTGGCATCATCTGCTTTTACTCTAAAAATAGAAGCACCACCCATACCATCCAGTGGTTTTAAAATAATATCTTTGTGCTCGGCTAAAAATTCACGGATTTGCTTTTGGCTGCGCGTAACTAACGTATCAGGTGTATGCTCACTAAACCAAGCGGTAAATAGTTTTTCATTGGCGTCACGCAAGCTCTGTGGCTTATTAATAACTAAAGTACCCGCTTGCTCAGCACGTTCTAAAATATAGGTTGCGTAAATATATTCAGTATCAAAAGGCGGATCTTTACGCATTAAAATAACGTCTAAGTCAGCCAGTGCAATGGTGGTTTTTTCTTCAAGTTGGTACCACTTTTCTGCGTTATCAAAAACCTGTGCTTTGGCTGCAGTAGCGTAGGCATTGCCTTGACGCAGCGATAAATCATCCATTTCCATGTAGTAAATTTCGTAGCCACGGGTTTGCGCTTGCATCATCATTGCAAAACCGGTGTCTTTTTTAATATTAAATCCACTAATAGGATCTGAAATAATACCTAACTTAATTGCCATGCGCTGTGCCTTAGTTTATGTGTTTTTTACAACTGTAATCTTGATATGTGGGTGCTTTTAGTTATTTCAATTAGCTAAATCACCAAATTGTAATTGTAGTGCGCTTAAAACAGTTAACGCCGCTGTTTCTGTGCGAAGAACTCGCGGGCCTAGGCGAATATCTACAAATTCTTGTTGCTTTGTTTGTGCTATTTCATCGTCAGTAAATCCGCCTTCAGGCCCTACTAAAAAGCGCACGCCGTCATCGGGAACGGTAATGGTTTTAATACTGTGTTCGGCGCGAGGATGCAAAGTTAATTTAATGGCAGCTGTTTGCTGTTCAAGCCAGGTTTTTAAATCAACAGGTGAGTGTATTTTTGGCACAAAGTTGCGCCCAGATTGCTCTGCTGCGGCAATGGCTATTTTCTGCCATTGCTGGTGTTTTTTTTCTAAGCGGTCGCCACTTAGTTTTACGCCGCAGCGCTGGCTAAAAATAGGGGTGATTTCAGTGATCCCTAATTCAACAGACTTTTGAATGGTAAAATCCATTTTGTCACCACGGGATACGCACTGGCCTAAATGAATTTTTAATGGTGATTCAACGTCATGAGGATTAAATTCAAGCGGCATAACAACCACGCTCTTTTTACTCACCTCAATAATTTCACTTAGAAACTCTCCGCCTTCACCATTAAAAATAGAAACCTGCTCGCCCACTTTCATGCGCAACACACGGCCTATGTGCCCTGCAGCATCATCGTCAAGGTTTAAAGGAGTATTAAGGGCAATTGGTGATGATTGATAAATATGAGGCACTCGCATGGCAAATCACTTTTTTACATAGAAGTTATATCCCTCTATGGTAAGTAAGCAAAGGCTTGGGTGCAATTATTTATTTTTCATATTCAGGGACTGCAAGCTCTGTTAGTTCTTGTGCGGTTTGGGCTATATCGGTATCACAGGACAAATGATTTGAATGGCACTCTTCATTTATGGGGTTAATGTCATAGCCATGATTGGTTTGACTAATAATATAGCGTTTTTCATGTAATGAATTATAAATAAAGCGCTGTGTATCATCAGCGAGCAAATAATCTGTTTGGTTGAATAATACGCCTTGAACATTGTGGTGTTCGTGAAGGTAGCTGGCCAGTTCTGAAATACTGATTTCGTTCTCAATATCGCAATAGCAATAATCTTTAACGAGTTCATCAAACATCATTTTAACCAGCTTTTGCGTATTCGCACCGGCTATTATGATGTCCTTTTTAGCAGCATCATTAGTATTTATGTAATGTTTTACAAATGCTCGGCTGAACTCGTTATCTATATCGATTAATAGATAACTTCCTGTTTTAATTGCCATATGCCTAAAGTCCCTGTTAATTTACCAAACAATTAAATAGGGACGTTAAGCAACGGCTAAATTTAATGAGTTTGGTACTAAATTGAAAACATACTTATTAATAAATAACCAATAGCACAAAATACAGCAAATTCAATACAGGCAATGCCAATATTATCCTGATGATCGACTTCAAGTGCGGTATCTATATTTGGCATTGAAATAATTTTTATAATATACGTTAAACAGTATAGTAACAGCCACATCACACCGCAATGCATTACCAAAGTAAATAAGTTCTCTACCATTTTACCGTTTTGAAACGCCGCACTCGATAAACCAGCATACGCAGCAAGAGCTAAGCCTATTGATTTACCCGCATAGCGAATACCAATGGAGGTGTTTTCTAAACCAAAGTTACTTTGCAACGAGGCCCCTTGGTTGGCTTTAGCAAAGCGGTTTTCGCGTATTTTACTGTCTAGGGCAAACATGCCTTGTAAAACAAAAAAGCTTACCGAGGCTATTAATAAATTACTAAAGCCTTGAGTGTGTGTCCACGTATATAAACCCAATACTAAAATGCAGTTGGCAATCAGCATGCCTGAATCAACCAACGCTGCACAAACGTTTTGTTTTAATATAGCTGCTTCTTCATTAAAGCGGCGTAAAATCCATTTACGGTGGATTAAATGTCCCATTTTTATAAACGAAAATAACAGCACAATTAATAAAATGACTTTCAGCGGATTTGATTGAGCGGTGCTAATACTAATTTCATCGAACAAAAATGCCATCGTGGCGATCACGACTGATATTTCAGAAGCAAAACTAATTCCCATTGCAAAGTTATCATGTTGCGCTAATTCTTCTTTAAGTGCTTGTTTTGCTTTTATTTGAGTAATAATTCTTAAACTGATGATAATAATACAAATAACCACAAAACTAATAGCAATCGCAACTAAACTAGTGTTAGATAATGACAAGTATGACATGGTGTTCCTAAATAGATTTACCTTGATAGGTTTTTAACCATTCTAGTATGGTTATTGGTGAGATAAAAGAGGGTATTGATGAGTAACGACACGCAGCTTCCGATTGAATTACAAAAACTGGGTGAAACGCGTTTTGCAGCGCTGTATCCCGAACAACAAATCCAGCAGCAAATAGTGCGTTTATTAGCGTTAAGTGATTTTGCTTGGCGTAGTTTAAGCTCTCAACCTTCGCTATTATCTTGGTTGCTGTGCGAAGTTGAAATTAATAACAGAGAAATTTCAGATCCCTTTGCAACACTTAATATAAATGAAGTAGAAGAGCAGCAGTGTCATCAATTACTGCGCCAATATCGTGAAAAGTACTGGCTAAAAGTCGCTTTTTTAGACTTATGTTGTGAAAACTCAATTGCGGATAGCATTAAATACATTAGTGAACTTGCCAATAAACTGATAGATAGTGCTAATCAATGGGCCTACAATAATGTTGCTAAAACTAATGGTGAACCATTAGATGAAGATAAAAACGCTTTACCATTAATGGTACTAGGCATGGGGAAGTTAGGAGGGCAAGAGCTAAATTACTCATCTGATATAGACCTTATTTTTGCATACCCCCGCAACGTTAAAACCCAAGGCGGTCGTCGCTCGCTCGAAGCATCTGTTTTTTATACTAAAGTGGCCCAAAAGTTAATTACAGCCCTGAACCAATGCACCGTGGATGGCCAAGTATTTCGGGTTGATATGCGTCTGCGCCCATTTGGTGAAAGTGGTCCGTTGGTGATGAGCTTTAATGCCATTGAAGACTATTACCAAGAGCAAGGGCGTGATTGGGAGCGCTACGCGATGTTAAAAGGGCGATTAATTGGCACGCCTAGTCGTTATTGGCAGGAGTTTAATACTTTGCTGAGACCTTTTGTTTATCGCCGCTACATTGATTTTTCTGTGATTGAATCGCTTAGAAAAATGAAACTCATGATTGCCCAAGAAGTGCGTCGTAAGCGCTTAACTAATAACATTAAATTAGGCGGTGGCGGCATTCGCGAAGTTGAATTTATTGTTCAAGCATTGCAAATGGTCAGAGGCGGCAGAGAAGCAAATTTACAAACACAATCTTTATTAACTGCATTAGAGCAGCTAACAGTTAGCCAAGTGATTGATGAGCATGAAGCCAGAGGGCTTAAAAATAACTACCTTTATTTACGTAGGGTAGAGCAATACCTACAAATTTTTGATGATCAGCAAACACAAACTCTGCCTGATGATGAGCTAAATCAGCAACGGCTGAATGTATTGTTGAAGCAAGGTAATTTTGACTCAGCTATTGAAAAAATAGAACAGATCATGGCGCAAATTCATAATGAGTTTATTCAGGTAATTGGTGAAGAAACTGAACCACTTGATACTTGTGAAGGCGCGTTTATAAGTACTTGGGATCATGGTGATGTTAGCTTTTTGAATGAACCAAGAGAAGAGTGGCAAACACCATTACATGACTTCAAACAGCGCCTATCTAAAGCCAAAGTGGGCAACCGTGGACGCGATATTCTTGATAAATTAATGCCTGCATTACTAAAACAATTAAACGACTTTAATGCTACTGCCAGTGCGTTTACAACGGTATGCCAAATACTAAATAAAATTATTTCGCGCACCGCTTATTTAGAGCTGTTGTATGAAAACCCTGGAACGTTAAAGCAGTTAGTTTTGCTCTGTTGCCATAGCAAGTGGATTGGAGAGCATATTTCATTGTATCCCATTCTACTCGATGAACTTATCGACCCTGCAGTGCTGTATAAACCGACCCCATTAACAGCGTACAAAGATGAAATAAGACAGTATTTTTTACGTATTGAACATGACGATCTTGAACAACAAATGGAAGCATTGCGTCAGTTTAAACAAACCCATCAGTTACGGATTGCTGCCGCAGATGCCACTGGCGTTATTGATGTTATGAAAGTAAGCGATCACTTAACTGCACTTGCAGAAGCGATAGTTGATCAGGCTGTTAATATTGCTTGGTATCATTGTATTAAACGTTTTGGCATGCCACCTAATACCGACGATGAACATAAAGGCTTTGCCGTTATTGCGTATGGAAAAACCGGTGGTTTTGAGGTGGGTTATGACTCTGATCTCGATTTAGTTTTTGTGCATAACCATGACGGTACCAGCTATACCAGCGGCGACAAGGCAATTGACTCAAGGCAATTTTATTTAAAGCTAGCACAGCGTTTAATGCATTTATTTAATACTCGTACTGCTTCAGGTATTTTATATGAATTAGATACTCGACTTCGTCCAGAGGGGGCATCAGGGTTATTAGCGATTAACTTAGAGAGTTTTAATCATTACCAACAAACTCAAGCATGGACGTGGGAGCATCAAGCTTTAGTCAGAGCGAGGCTGATTTTAGGCCAAACTGAATTAGTAACGCGTTTTGCACAAATTCGCGCCGAGATATTGTGTCAAAAACGTGATGTTGAGCTGTTAAAAACCGACGTGATTAAAATGCGCGAAAAAATGCGTGGTCATTTAGCTAAAGGTAACGAGCAGCAGTTTGATTTAAAACAAGACGTGGGGGCGATGACCGATATTGAGTTTATCACCCAATATTTAGTATTAAAGTACGCTCATGAATTTACCCATTTATGCGACTATTCTGACAATGTCAGAATTTTAACGGACGCAGCTAAAATTGGTTGCATTACAGACACACAAAAACAGCAACTTATTAAAGCCTATATAGATTATCGCTCACGCTATCATGTGTTGAGCTTAGATCAGCAGGGTCGCTGCGTAAAACGTGAAGATTTTAGTGAAGATATTAAAAATGTCACGTCGATATGGCAGGCTATTTTTGAATTAAATTGAATAAATACATAGGCGCTCGATTATTATTGAGCGCCTATAAAGCCAAGGGTCTGTTGAACTTTGCGGATTGATATTTGTTCAAACTAGGGGCAATTTAATCGCGGCGCGAGGTTTGTAACCTAGTGGGCTAAGTAAGAACCGAGCAACAAAGAGTTAATTGCCCCTAGGCAGGACCCTTCGGGCAGCGCCTGTTTGGCATTTATTCCACGTTATCGCCTATTTATGGGGAATAACCACACTTCATAGGCTCTGCCTTGCCTAAATACCAAACAGACTGCTGCAAATTCAACCTTGAAAGGTCAACAGACCCTAGTTAATTACTTAGCTTTAAACAGTTTGTACGTACAAATTCAGACGGTAGCTCGGTAATAACCGCTGCGCGTTGTTTAGGGCAGAAAAACGCATACACTTCATTTGAAAAATCATCATTTATAGAGCGGCTAACGCGGTATAAAGCGGAGTTAAAACTGCTATCTATTCGAAAGTGATCCTTAACAACGTAATCTTTGTCTAAGTACCACATTAAAGTAATACCTTCGTTATTAGCATATTGGGTTAGTACGGTACGCAAGGTTGAGTCACGTTGGAAGCGACGCGGGCCTACTTCTCCACTCCAATTTAAAGGCATAGGCTCTACTACAAAAGAACGCTGGTTTAGCGCTCTGTCGAGGCTAAGATCGGGTTTTTCGAGTTCAATTACAAATTTGTCATTGTCTTTATTGACAGAAATTCTATCTCGGATTGATGCATAAAACCGCGATAACCCTTCAGCCGCAGCGTTAGTGGTTTGTTGATAATTGAGTGACGACGAACCATTTAGTAGAAAGTAAATGGCTGCACCAATTAACAATAAAGCTAAAAGTATATATCTAATCCAAAACCACATGGCTGTTACTCATCTTTGTTATTTTAATAACCCATCTTTAATAGAAAGAGGGGGCGTCTTTATCGGGTCGTGTTTTAAAACGTCTATGCAACCACATATATTGTTCAGGGGCGGCATTTATTGATTGTTCCATGCGCTGATTAACACGTGTTACATCGGCTTTATCATCGCCGCTTGGGAAGTTTTCAAGCTCAGGCACGATTTCTAAGTGGTACTTTCCGTTGTTATCCCTATAAGCAATTAAGCTCATTGTTTCGCAGTTTTTACTACCTGCAAACATTAGTGTACCAGTGGTGGTTGCTGTATCGGGTACTGCGTAAAAAGGCACAAACTCACAGCGGTTACGGCCATAATCCTGATCGGGTAAGTAATAACACAGTTTTTTATTTTTTAATGATTTTAATAATCCTTTTACGTCTTTTTTTCCAACCATGTATTCATTAGAGCGAAGACGTCCATTGGTGGTAAAGTATTCCATAAGCGGATTGTTATGCGGGCGGTAAAAGCCAATACCTTGGCACTTCAAACCCATTACACGACTTGTCATTTCAAGATGAAGTATATGTGGAACAAGTAATAAAACGCCTTTTCCTGATTGTTGTACGCGCTCAAAGTGCTCAAGCCCTTTTATTGATCCCAATACTTTTTTGACCCGCCACTGTGGCCACCACCAAGCCATGCCGGTTTCAACCATCGCAATACCGGTATTTTCCATATTTTTAAGTACCAGCTGTTGTTGCTCGGTTTCGCTCATTGTGGGGAAACAGCGTTTAATATTAACCTCAGCAATATGTCTTCTACGCTTCATATATTTATGAACCAAGCGTCCTAGCTGCTTACCCATAGCTAATTGTAGTTTTTGCGGTAACCAAGAAATGAGATATAAAAACAAAACACCAATCCAGGTTAGCCAATAACGAGGACCTAAAAAAGAGGCTTTAAAAGGGGATGAGTTGACCACAAAAATTTTTCTCTAAAAATAAAACGTTAGTTTAACGCTATGTGTTAAAAAATACAAAAAGCCAGCAAAAAGCTGGCTTTAGTGATTATTTATAATGAAGTCGTTTACTTAGTTAACGGTATTTAAACCTTGGTTAATACCCACTAAATCTTCACGGCTCAATGTTCCTGTCGCTTGTTTTAAGCGAAGCGTTGATACAACATAACGATAACGTACATCGGCAAGATTACGCTTTGCATCGTACAAGTTTTGCGTACTAATTAGTACATCAACGATAGTACGTGTACCTACCTCAAAACCCGCTTCAGTGGCTTTTAATGCACTTTCAGCTGAGATAACTGCTTGTTCGAGCGCTTTAAATGTTGCAATGTCAGATACCACTTGATTGTAAGAAGTAATTACAGAGCGAGTGACTGCACGATAATCGGTTTCAAAATCTTGGCTAGCAGCAACGTAAAATGCACGTGCTTGATCTGTTGCAGCAACCGTTGCGCCACCTGAGTAAAGTGGTACGCTAAAGTTTAGTCCAATAGAGGTTGAATCAGAACGAGGCTGGTCGTCAAAACTAGCGCCATTTAACTCACTATCTGTTAATGAGTCGCCGTAGCTAGCATTTAACGTTAGTTTTGGGTAATGACCTGCTTTTGCGAGTTCAATTTGTTCTTTAGCTATATCAACCGTTATTTTTGATACTTGCAGATTTAAGTTTTTGTCTTTAGCTATTTTAACTAAATCAGTTGCAGGCGTACTTGGCTTAACAGTAGAAAATGTTTCGGTGTTTAACATATCCAGCTTTGCGTGGTACTTACCAGTGATCTCACGTAGCTGCTCACGGGCTGTTTCTACCGCATTATTAGCAATGATCTCTTGCGCTACTGAATTATCAAATTGTGCTTGTGCTTCATGTACATCGGTAATAGCTGTTAAACCTACAGCGTAACGCTGTTTAGTTTGTTCAAGTTGGCGCTCAATGGCACGTTTTTCAGCTTGTACAAATTCAAGGTTATCAATAGCGCTAAGTACGTTAAAATAGCCCTCAGCAACACGCACAATTAGGTTTTGCTTGGCAAAGTCGTATTGGCCGCTTGCTTGAAGTGCTTGTTTGTCGGCTATACCTAATGAATTCCATGCGCCTAAATCAAATAACGTTTGGCTTAAGCTAATACCACGAGAAAACTCGTCGTTTTCAGCATTAATTTTATCAAGAGAAGATAAATCCTCAGATTGTCTGAAGGAAGTTGAGTCAGACTTTGTGTAACTCATAGTCAAGCCAATTTGCGGTAATAGTGCGCTCATAGCGCGATCGCTTTGGTATGATTGAGCATCAGCTTGGGCTTTTGCTTTTAAAACGGTAGGATCGTTGGCTGTTGCGATTTCAAAAACTTGAAGTAAATCTTCAGCATTGGCTACGGTTGAGCCCAATGCGCATGATAAACTAACCAGTGCTGCAAGGATGTTCTTTTTCATGTGATGTTCGGTCCTTAGACAATTTTTGTACTACAGGCATGTTAACCTGTTTTACTTAATAACTAAAAAAAAAAATTAGTAAAACAACGTTCTCAAGTGTAACAGAATATATACCTAACACGCCTCATTCGCTCAATTTAGCGTTTTAATAGGGCTGGTAATCAAAGCGTTGATGTATCTGCGCTTCCAAAAAGGAAATAAAAAATATGGCGAATAAGAGTCGTACTCAATTTACCCATGATGATGTGAGATTAAAACCGATTGAAAATTTGTATAGCGGTTTTTTTAAAATAAACCTTTATCAATTTCAGCATGCTCTGTTTGCTGGTGGAGAGTCTGAGGTTATTCGTCGAGAAATTTTAGAGCGTGGCGATGCGGTCGCGGTATTACCTTATGATCCAGTCACTGAGCAAGTATTGCTCATAGAACAAATTCGAATTGGCGCAATTAAAAGCAAACATACGCCTTGGCTGTTAGAATGTATAGCGGGTATGACCGATGGCAGTGAAGATTACGAAGCGGTTGTTAAAAAAGAAGCGCTTGAAGAAGCGGGGCTTAATTTAACAGAACTTGAGTTTATGTTGTCTTACCTTTCAAGCCCCGGCGGTACTACAGAGCGTTTGTTCTTATATTTAGCTCACGCCGATTTAAGCCAAATGAGTATTGGCATTTATGGGTTAGAAACCGAAGGTGAAGATATTAAAACCCATATTATGCACGTAGACGAAGCACTACAGCGACTTAATAGTGGTGAAATAGATAATGCTGCTACCGTAATTTGCTTGCAATGGTTAGCGCTAAATCGCGATAAGATACGTAAAAAGTGGGCATAGTTTTTAATTTTTAATAGTAATGGCGGTATTTTGACAGCACTTTTAACCACTAATCGATACATTCAAAGCCTTCCAAAGTATTTAACGCTTTGTGAGCACAATTACGTACGCCTTTTAAAACTACTGCCTCATGAGCAAGTGATTGGCAATGTAAGAGAAATTAAATTAGGGCACAGTGAATTTGCAATTCACATAGATGATAGTGCTAAGTACACACTTGATGTTTCTATTAAACAGTTAAATGGCATGCTCGTTGGCATTGCACCGCTGTATTTAACGGTACGTTTGTACAATGATGCGAAGGTGGCTGAAATTGTTCATCATGACTACCACCAACGAATTAAGCCTTCTTATGGTTACCCTAACCCAAAAATGCATCAAAAAGATGAAAAGTATCAGTTAAATGCTTTTTTGTATGACTGGTTGGTAGCGTGTGTTGAAAGAGGTCAATCAACACTTAATTGGGATGTAAATAATGGCTTGGTTTGATGACATCTATTATTTTGAACAAACTACGCTTCGAATTGCACATCTAACTGATTGCCACCTTTTTAGTGATAAAGATGCTGAATACTTTGGCGTTAATACCGCTGAACATTTTGTTAAAGCATTGGCTGATATAGCAAAGCAGCAGCCTGATGCGTTGATATTTGGTGGTGACCTAACGCAAGATCACAGCTTTAATTCGTATTTATTATTTGCAGAACTTATTCATAATAGTGACGTTGATTGCCCCGTATTTTGGGTGCCTGGTAACCATGATGAGATTGAACAGCTTAATTTAATTAGTGGTGGGCAAATACAACACGCTAAACACATAGTGGCACAAGGGATTGAGCTGATATTAATTAATTCTAAAGGTAATACGCCTGCAGGGTGGGTCAGTGCCACGCATTTAGATGAAATTATGGCTTGCTTAGTTGATTCAAATAATCGTCACATTGCATTTTGTCATCACAACCCATTACCTATTAATGGCTACCTAGATAAACATATGCTAGAAAATGGGCCGCAACTATTAAATTTATTAGTTAATAATGGTCGCGTTGATGCGTTGTTTCATGGGCATGTCCATAATGACTATCAACAGCAGTTTAGAGGGCTCAATGTTTACGCTACCCCAGCCAGCTGCGTGCAATTTAGTAAACACAGTGCGACTTGGCAGCAAGAAAATAAAGGGGCAGCTTATCGCATGCTGTATTTAAATGCTGAGCAACAACAGGTGCATATACACTCGGACGTGGTATGGTTAAACGAGTAATTTATATTCACGGTTTTAATAGCTCTGAAAAATCATATAAAGCTGTGCGCTTTGGTGAGCTTATGGCACACTATGATGTTGATTATTGTGTGCCGCGTTTAAATCATGAGCCTGTAGAGGCTATTATAGCGCTTGAACAACTATTAACACCGAATACCGTATTATTGGGCAGCTCGTTAGGTGGTTTTTTTGCCACGTATTTATCGCAGCGTTATCAAATTCCTGCGGTGGTAATTAATCCTGCCGTTGCCCCATATACATTATTAGAGCCTATACTTGGGCCTAATTATAATCCGTATCAAGATTATAATTACCAATTAAAAACTCGTCATATAGATGCGCTAAAAGCATTAACGGTGACAGAGTTAAAACACCCTGAGCTGTTGTATTTATTACAGCAAACAGGGGATGAAGTGTTAAATTTTCAGCACGCAATAAAGTATTACTCACAATGTAAACAGTTAATTGAATTTGGCGGCGATCATAGCTTTAATGGCTTTGAACGCGCTTTTTCAAGCATTGTCGATTTTCTTAAAATCAGATATTAGCGTATATAAAGATAAAAACTATGACTCAACAAAATTATAACGCCGAAGCCATTGAAGTACTTAATGGATTAGAGCCGGTAAAACGCCGCCCTGGCATGTATACAGATACCACAAGGCCAAACCATTTAGGCCAAGAGGTAATTGATAACAGTGTTGATGAAGCAATGGCTGGGCACGCAACACGTATTGATGTCATTTTACATGAAGATAATTCGCTTGAGGTGAGTGACGATGGCCGAGGTATGCCAATTGACATTCACCCAGAAGAAGGTATTCCAGGAGTTGAGTTAATATTTACTAAGCTGCATGCCGGCGGTAAGTTTTCAAACAAAAACTATCAATTCTCTGGTGGCTTGCATGGCGTAGGTATCTCGGTTGTTAATGCGCTATCTACCCGCGTGGAAGTAACGGTTCGCCGTGATGCGCAGCAATTTAGAATGGCTTTTGAGCATGGCGATAAAGTTGAAGATTTAAATGTTATTGGCTCAGTGGGTAAACGCAACACTGGTACTACGGTACGTTTTTGGCCAGATACCAGCTATTTTGACTCTGCTAATTTTTCTTTGACTAAGCTTAATCACTTATTAAAAGCTAAAGCGGTTTTATGTCCAGGTTTGCGTATTAAGTTTGTAAATAAACAAACGAAAGAAACCCAAGAGTGGTTTTATGAAACAGGCTTAAAAGATTACTTAATTGAAGCCGTTAAAGGTTACGAAATACTACCTAAAGACCCATTTGTGGGTGAGTTTTCAAGTTCTATTGAAGGCGCTGATTGGGCGGTAGTATGGATGCCTGAAGGTGGTGAGTCGATAGCCGAAAGTTATGTAAACTTAATTCCTACCGCGCAAGGGGGCACCCATGTAAATGGTCTGCGCCAAGGGCTTTTAGAGGCGATGCGTGAATTTTGTGAGTTTAGAAATTTATTACCACGTGGCGTAAAGCTCACCCCAGATGATATTTGGGAACGTTGTAGTTATGTGTTGTCGGTTAAAATGCAAGACCCACAATTTGCAGGGCAAACCAAAGAAAAACTTTCATCACGTTCATGTGCTGCGTTTGTATCGGGTGTAGTAAAAGATGCCTTTAGCTTATGGCTAAATGAGCATACTGACACCGCAGAGCTACTTTCTGAACTATGTATTTCAAATGCACAGCGTCGCTTACGTGCGGCTAAAAAAGTAGTACGTAAGCGAGTTACATCAGGCCCAGCATTACCAGGCAAACTGACCGATTGTAGTGCTGCTGATAATGACCGCACAGAATTGTTTTTAGTAGAGGGTGACTCAGCAGGGGGCTCAGCTAAACAAGCGCGAGATCGTGAATTCCAAGCAATCATGCCGTTAAGAGGTAAAATTTTAAATACTTGGGAAGTAGAATCAGGGCAAATTTTGGCCTCTCAAGAAGTGCACGATATTTCAGTTGCGCTAGGTATAGACCCAGACTCAGCCGATATGTCGGGACTACGTTATAATAAAATTTGTATATTAGCGGATGCTGACTCCGATGGACTGCATATTGCCACCTTACTGTGTGCCTTATTTGTTCGCCATTTCCCACAATTAGTTAAAACCGGCCATGTGTATGTTGCTATGCCACCGTTATTTAGAATTGATATTGGTAAAGATGTTTACTACGCGCTGGATGAAGATGAAAAAACCGGTATCTTAGCGCGCATAGAAGCAGAAAAGAAACGTGGCAAAGTAAACGTACAACGCTTTAAAGGTTTGGGCGAAATGAACCCGCTACAATTGCGTGAAACAACCATGGACCCTAATACTCGTCGTTTAGTACAGCTTACTCTTGATGAAGAGCAGCAAACAATGGAAATGATGGATATGCTACTCGCTAAAAAGCGCTCATCAGATCGCCGTCAATGGCTAGAGGATCATGGTAACAAGGCACAAGTTTAATAAGCCTTTGGGCTTTAAAACAGGAGAGGCAAATGAATAAATTATTTAGCACACTGTTGTTACTGGGCTTAATATCATCGCCAGTGATGGCGAAAAATATACTCGACAAGCTGACCGCTGCACCGGGTTTTGAAATCAGCTTATTTGCTGATGATGTTGAAAATGCACGGCAAATTGCAGTATCAAGCCGAGGTATTGTGTATGCAGGGTCTCGAAAAGCGGGCAATGTGTATGCACTGATTGACCATAACAGCGATGGCGTGGCAGATAAAAAAATAGTGATTGCAGAGGGATTAAATATGCCCTCGGGTTTAGCAATTAAAGGGGGTGACTTATATGTTGGTGAAGTGCACCGTATTATCCGTTTTAAAAATATCGATAAACACCTCAAAAACCCTGAGTATGAAGTGTTTTATAGCGATTTACCGTCAGAGCGTCATCATGGTTGGAAATTTTTGCGTTTTGCACCAAACGGCGAGCTGATAATTCCCGTGGGCGTACCGTGTAATATTTGTGAGGAAGATGCTCGCTTTGGCCGTATTTTTTCGTTAAATACCGATACCAAAGAAATAACGACTTTAGCCAAAGGTGTACGTAATACGGTGGGTTTTGACTTTCATCCTAGTACGCAAATGCTATGGTTTAGTGATAACGGCCGCGACATGATGGGGGATGATATTCCACCTGATGAGCTAAACCGCATTACTAAGGAAGAAGAGCACTTTGGTTTTCCATACGTGCATGGTGGCGTTATTGTTGATCCTGAGTTTGGTGAAGGCAAAAATATTGCTGATTACACTCAACCTGCATTGGCATTGGGGGCGCATGTTGCGCCATTAGGTATTCATTTTTATACCGGCAAACAGTTCCCAGATAGCTACAAACAACAGTTATTTGTTGCTGAGCATGGTTCATGGAACCGCTCTAAAAAGGTTGGTTATAAAGTGGCTGTGGCAACCATAGAAAATGCCAAAGTAACTAAATATACGCCACTGATCACCGGCTTTATGCAAGACGAAACGACATTTGGACGCCCTGTTGCATTTGCACAATTAAATGATGGCAGTCTATTGGTAAGCGATGATTACGCTAACGTAATTTACCGCGTAAGCTATAAGAAAAACTAGGTAAGCTTTAATGAGTGATACAGATACCTTGCTAATGCAAGGAATTGAACAGCAAACAATGGGGCGTTTTACCGAAGACGCCTATTTAAATTATTCAATGTACGTGATCATGGATCGTGCCTTACCGCACGTTGGTGACGGTTTAAAACCCGTTCAGCGTCGTATTATTTATGCGATGAGTGAACTGGGGTTATCGGCAAGTGCTAAATACAAAAAATCAGCCCGTACCGTAGGTGATGTATTAGGTAAATACCATCCTCATGGTGATAGTGCCTGTTATGAAGCCATGGTACTTATGGCGCAGCCGTTTTCTTATCGCTACCCGTTAGTTGATGGTCAAGGTAACTGGGGTGCTGCAGATGATCCGAAGTCGTTTGCGGCAATGCGTTATACCGAAGCGCGTTTATCTAAATTCTCTGAAGTATTACTTAAAGAGTTAGGCCAAGGGACTGTTGATTGGACGCCAAACTTCGACGGCACCATGGATGAACCATTAGTATTGCCATCGCGCTTACCGCATATATTACTTAATGGTGTCACCGGTATTGCGGTAGGTATGGCAACCGATATACCGCCGCATAATGTGCGTGAAGTAGCCAGTGCCTGTTGTTTATTACTTGATAAACCAAAAACAGAACTCGAAGAGTTATTGGATTTAGTGCATGCGCCTGATTATCCAACTGATGCTGAAATAATTACTCCAAAAGCTGATATTCACAAAATTTATAAAACCGGTCGTGGCTCAATTAAAATGCGCGCTGTGTATTGTGAAGAGCAGGGCGATATAGTTATTACTGCGTTACCGCATCAATGTTCGGGTGCAAAAGTACTTGAGCAAATTGCAGCGCAAATGAATGCTAAAAAGTTGCCGATGGTGGCCGATTTACGTGATGAATCTGATCATGAAAACCCGACCCGTATTGTGATTGTGCCGCGTTCAAATCGAATTAAAGCTGAGCCATTAATGGCGCACTTATTTGCCACCACCGATCTTGAAAAAAATTACCGCGTAAATTTAAATATGCTCGGCTTAGATGGTCGTCCACAGGTTAAAGATTTACGTAGTATTTTAACAGAGTGGTTAACCTTTAGACGCGAAACGGTACGTCGTCGCTTGCAATATCGACTTGATAAAGTACTGGCTCGATTACATATTTTAGAAGGTTTACTGGCTGCCTTTTTAAATATTGATGAAGTTATAGAAATCATCCGCTCTGAAGATAAGCCTAAGCCAATATTGATGGAGCGCTTTGATTTAACCGATATTCAAGCAGAAGCCATTTTAGAATTAAAACTTCGTCATTTAGCAAAACTTGAAGAGTTTAAAATTCGTGGTGAGCAAGATGAATTGGCGAAAGAGCGTGACAAATTAGAGCAAACACTGGGCTCAGACCGTCGCATGTCGACCTTATTGAAAAAAGAAATTCAAGAAGCCGCAGAAATGTATGGTGATGATCGCCGCTCGCCAGTGATTGAGCGTGTAGAAGCTAAAGCTCTAAGCGAAAAAGATTTAATACCATCAGAGTCAGTCACCGTGGTGCTATCAGATAAAGGCTGGGCACGGGTTGGTAAGGGTCATGACTTAGATGTGGAAGGATTAAATTACAGAGCTGGTGATGGTTATAGAGCATCAGCGAGAGGTAAAAGTAATCAGCCTGCGGTATTTTTAGATTCAGCTGGACGTGCATTTGCCACTGATGCTCATAGTCTTCCTTCAGCGCGAAGCCAAGGCGAGCCAATGACAGGGCGCTTTAATCTAACCTCAGGCGCCAGCTTTGAGCACGTAGTAATGGGTGAGGACGCTCAAGTGTTGTTAATGGCCTCCGACGCTGGTTATGGTTTTATTACTGACTTTAAAGATTTAGTGAGCAAAAACAAAAACGGTAAAGCGTTAGTGAGTGTGCCAAAAGGTGGTGTGTTACTTTCGCCAATTCGCGTTAACGACGTGGCTACTGACTACTGTATGGCGATTTCTAACGAAGGGCGGATGTTGTTATTCCCACTGCGTGACCTACCTAAGCTAGGTAAAGGTAAGGGTAATAAAATTATTTCTATTCCGGGTGCGAAAGTACAAGCCCGCGAAGAGTTTGTAAAAGTATTAGCTGTTGTGCCGCAAGGCAGCAGTGTAACGCTGCATGCAGGTAAGCGTAAGCTGACCCTTAAACCAAGCGACCTTGAGCATTACCATGGCGAGCGAGGCCGCAGAGGTAATAAGTTACCTCGTGGTTTACAGCGCGTAGATGAAGCTGTGGTAGAGTTAACACCGCAACAAGTTGATGAGCCAAGCTCAGACGCAGAGCCAAGTTAATCTTGAGATCAAATTAGATAAAATTAGAAAACGGCTTACTCAGGTAAGCCGTTTTTTTATGACTGTTTTATTTCAGCGCACGCTTGTGCGCTATTTTCTCGTCTGCGTAACAAAATAACGTTATAATAAAATAATACATGATTGTGGTTATATTGGAGAGGCGCACTTGCTAGCTGTTATACGTATTTTAATAATGCTGTTGTTTATATTATTAAGTTGTTTTTTTGGTTTGTTGTTATCAATATTTAGACCATTTCATCCTAATAATGTGCATGTTATTGCAAGTTGGTTTGGCTCAATGGCTAAAATGCTTGGGGTTAAATTAGAACTAAAATATCATCCCGATGCGCTTAAGGTGGGGCCCGCTGTGTATGTAGCGAATCACCAAAATAGCTATGATTTATTTACTATTCCAGCTATGGTGCCAAAAAATTGTGTGAGTGTTGGCAAAAAAAGCTTGAAGTGGATCCCATTTTTTGGTCAGCTTTATTGGTTATCGGGTAATATTTTAATCGACAGAGCAAATCGCTCAAAAGCGGCAGGCACTATTTCTAAAGCAGCGGCTAAAATAAAACAAAAAGGCTTGTCGGTGTGGATGTTCCCTGAGGGGACGCGTAGTTATGGTCGTGGTTTACTCCCTTTTAAAACCGGTGCTTTTCATACTGCAATGAGTGCAGAGGTACCTGTTGTGCCAGTATGTATGAACACAACCGATAAAACCATTAAACTAAATCGCTGGGATAATGGTACAATTTACATTGAAATGTTAGCCCCCATAGCACTTGATAACAGTATCAGTGCCCGTGAACATGCTAAAAGTGTGCACAGCATTATGGCTGCTAAAATAACAGAATTAGATGCTCAAGTGAGAGAGAAATAATGGAAAACTGGCGTGAAATAAGTGAAGACATCGTAACTTCATTACTTGAAGATGGTTCCGATCCGGAAATCCTTTATGAAGTAGAGCACCACTTTGTATGTGAAGATTTTACTAAGTTAGAACAAGCTGCACTTGCTGCGTTTAAACTAGGTTACGATGTAGAAGAGCCAGCAGAACTTGAGCTTGAAGACGGCGAAAAGATTTGGAGTTTTGACATTGTTGTTGAAGCCGAATTAGATGTTGACGTTATAATGGAAGACGTTGATAAGCTTGCACAGCTTGCGGTTGAATGCGACGTAGAATACGACGGTTGGGGCACTTACTTTCAAGAGTAAGGGTTACCAATGCAAAAGGCGAACAATTATGTTCGCCTTTTTTGTGTCTTATTGGATCTGTATTGTAATTACAGCCACTTTTTATTTTTAAAGTAAATACCAATCCCACCAGTCAAAACAACCAAAAACACCACAAATGCAGTAAATGCATAGGGACTATCTGTGCCAGGTATACCGCCAACATTGACCCCCAATAACCCAGTTAAAAATCCCAGTGGTAAAAATAAAGCAGCCACCACCGACATCACATACATACGCTGATTTAATTGCTCAGACACTTGGTTAGTAATGGTTTGCTGAATAACGAGTGCACGCTCTATTGAACTATCGAGCTCTTCTAAATAGCGAATAAGTAAATTGGTGGTTTCATTTAGCTTGGCTTTATCATCGTCAAACAGCCATGGGTAATGATTATTAACCATGTTGCTGAGCGCTTCTTTTTGCGGTTTTAAGTAACGTTTTAGCGCGATTGTTTGGCGGCGAAGTTGCGACAAGCCTTGGTTATCAAACTTTTTACTAGGCTCATCAATTTCTTCTTCAAAATCATCTAAGCTTTCATCTAGTTCATCTATTACCGTTTGCATACGTGAAGTGAGCTTTTGCGCTAAGCTACACACTAGTTCAGAAATACTGCTTGGTCCCTCATTATTATTTAACGAGGTTAGAATATCTTGCACTGATAATAACCGGCGCTTACGGGTAGTGATCACCACGTCTTTATTAATAAATAGGCGAATAGACACCATGTCTTCAGGGCTTTGCGCTGGGTTTAAATTGATTCCACGTAAAAACAGCATATGGCCATTCATTGTAGGAGTAATGCGAGGACGTGTTTCATCTGCGGTGAGTGATTCAAGTTCGTAGTCGTTTAATTGGCCGCAGTTTTTTAACCAATCAACGGCTTCTTTTTGACTGTAATCCATATGCACCCACAGCTTTCCATCAGTAGGTTGCCATTGGTGTAACTGTTTACTGTTTTCTATTGGGCGAGCCCCGCCTTGTTCATCAAGAATAAGCGCATGAAGTAAGCCATTGATCATAATAATTTCTCATAGATAGTATATTTTTAATACAGTTGACTGTAGTGTATTTAACTTAGCTTTACTTTGTAGAGTTAATCAACAAAAAATTGTTTTTTAGCCTATGGTTAAGTGCATACGTTAGGGGTGCATTGTTAAACGAGTTAACTTAAAAGGTCAATCAAATCGGCTTATCGAGTAGATGAATTTATTTTGTTGGTGTTTTGTTGGCTGTAGCGTATAAAACACTTTTTTTACTAAGGGCACATTTATGACGACAAAAATAACAGTTGGTTGGCGTGAGTGGTTAAGTTTACCCGAGCTAGGCATCGAGCAAATTAAAGCAAAAATAGACACTGGTGCGCGTACTTCCTGTATTCATGCAATTAATATTGAAGAATACGAAGTCGATGGCGAAAAATGGGTTAAATTTACAGCCCAACCATTGCAAGAAGACGAGCAAACGCAAATTACCTGCAATGCCAAAGTTAAAAAGATGAAGTACGTTACCAGCTCTAGTGGCCAAAAAGAATTGCGTTACTTTATTGAAACTACATTACATGCCGGCGAATTTAGTTGGCCAATAGAAATTACATTAACAAGTCGTGCGTCTATGAAGTTTAGAATGTTGTTAGGGCGCACAGCAATGGAAAATCGCATAGTCGTTGATCCGGCTTTATCACATTTATTATAAGAATTCGTTGAGTAGCAAACATAATTATATCTGCTTGCTCAACATCATTTAGTTAAGGCTTTAATGATGAAAATTGGTATTTTATCTCGTAACAAAAAATTATATTCAACGCGTCGCCTAATCGAAGCTGCTGAGGCGCGCGGACATGAAGTGAAAGTAATTGATGCGTTACGCTCTTACATGAACATAAACTCAGAGCAACCTGAAATTCATTATCGTGGTGAAAACCTAAAAGATTTCGACGCTATCGTGCCACGTATTGGTGCATCGGTTACATTTTATGGTTGTGCTGTATTACGCCAATTTGAAATGATGGGGGTGTTCCCTGTTAATGAATCAGTAGCTATTTCTCGCTCTCGCGATAAATTACGTTCTTTGCAGTTACTATCGCGTAAAGGTGTGGGTATGCCGGTTACAGGCTTTGCCAGCAAGCCCGATGACGTAAAAGATTTATTAGAAATGGTAGGCGGCGCACCGGTCGTTATTAAGTTACTTGAGGGTACTCAAGGTATTGGTGTGGTATTGGCTGAAACACGTAAAGCAGCTGAAAGTGTTATTGAAGCATTCATGGGTTTAAAAGCCAATATCATGGTGCAAGAGTACATTAAAGAAGCCGGTGGTGCAGACATTCGTTGCTTTGTATTGGGCGATAAAGTGATTGCTGCGATGAAACGCCAAGCACAAGAGGGCGAGTTCCGCTCTAATCTTCATCGTGGTGGTAGCGCTACACTGGTACGTATTACCCCAGAAGAACGTAAAACAGCGGTTGCTGCAGCAAAAGCAATGGGTTTAAACGTTGCTGGCGTTGATTTACTCCGTTCATCTCGCGGCCCTTTGGTTATGGAAGTAAATTCATCGCCAGGCCTAGAAGGGATTGAAGTGGCAACTGGTAAAGATATTGCGGGTATGGTGATTGACTTTATTGAAAAAACGGCCTCAGTGAAAGGAACTGCAACTCGTGGCAAAGGTTAAAATTAACCGACCTTTCACCCTGTTAGGTGAAAGCATTGGTGTAGGTGAACGTAAAACACTCGCACTAGAAGCTGCAAAGCTTTATACCCATTCACCGCTTAATATTCCTATTGAAGTGGTCAACGGTGTTATGGAAGGCCCTGTATTGATGGTCTGTGCGGCAATACATGGCGATGAGCTTAATGGGGTTGAGGTTGTGCGCCAGTTACTGGCTAAGATCGATCCTAACCAGTTGCGTGGCACATTAATAGCGGTGCCGATTGTGAATGTATTTGGTTTTATTCATAAATCTCGTTACTTGCCCGATCGCCGTGATATGAATCGAAGTTTTCCTGGCTCTGAACGTGGTTCGTTAGCAGGTCGTATGGCGTATATGTTTTTTAACCAAGTCGCTGTGCATTGTACGCATATTATAGATTTGCATACGGGGGCGATTCATCGTACTAACTTACCGCAAATACGCGCTAATTTAGCCGATGAAGCTACAGCGCAAATGGCTAAGGCTTTTGGCACACCTGCGGTTATTGATGCGTCGTTACGCAATGGCTCATTGCGCAGTGAAGCGGCTAATTTGGGTATACCCGTTATTACCTACGAAGCAGGTGAAGCGTTGCGCTTTGACCCGATTGCGATTGCAGCGGGTGTACAAGGGGTTGATTATGTTATGCGTCATTTAAAAATGATGCGTGGTAAGCGCCCTAAAAAACTACCTGAGCCGGTTATTGCAGGTTCAACAAGTTGGGTACGAGCTGAGGTTGACGGTATAGTAAGAGCGCAAGTATCGTTAGGTGAACGTGTCACTAAAGGGCAAATACTGGCATACATAAGTAGTCCGCTTGGCGATTCTGAGCTTGAATTGCTTGCTCCACGTAGTGGCATTATTATTGGTCAGCAAACCATGCCTCTAGTAAATGAAGGCGATGCTGTGTTTCATATTGCTTACTTTGCTCACTCAAATAGTTTGGTAGAGCAACAGCTTGAAAGCTTTATTGGTGAAATAAGTGATTTAGATGATGAACTGAAAACAGCTGAGCTAAATAATTAACTTCACCCGTAAGAATTAACTTCACCCGTAAGAATTAAAAAAGCCGCTTAAGTTTATTAGCTGAAGCGGCTTTTTTGTAATTGTTATTTAATTACGTGGCTTTGGGCCAATAATTCGTTTAATTTTAGGCGCTTTTGTTGGTTTTGGCTCTGTATTGAGTACTAACACGGGGCGGGTAACAAATAAGTTATTAGGGTAAATCACCCTATGTCCATCAACGTGTTCGAGTAATACATTCATCAGCCCCATTTCAATAATGCGCCCTTCAATGGCATTGGCCCCATCCACGATTCTAACCCAATAGCCTACACGGCAGTCATTTTGTATAAACATGAGTAAAAAAGCAGTTAAGTTGCTCAATAATGACCAAGCCGCAAACAGCGCAACGCCTAACATGGCAAATAAGGAAGAGCCTAATACCAGTAAACCACGCAGCTCTATTCCCCAAAAAACTAAAACTAAACACAACATAACAAAGGCGAGTATTATTTTTAATAGTAACTCTGCTCGGTATTTTCTGTGTAAATCGATTTTACCTCTAATGGCTTTTTCGAGTAATTTTTTAGTGAGCTTTAACAATAACGGAAAGCTCAACAGTGCAATCACGGTTACGATTAGCTTATATTGTGTGCTCACAAGCTCTAAAAGAGAGATTAATTCCAAAACGTATTCTCACAATAATGATAGGCGCAAAGTGTAACGTGTTAGCTTTGTGCGCAGTAGTGATTTAAAAAGAATTTTTAACGCTCAGTAGCCACTGTACAGAGTCAACATCGTTATATTTATTTAGTGGCGCGGCAATATCAAGGTGGATCATAGTACCCGCGTTGGCGCGACTTGGCGCAAGGCGTAAACCTAATCCAACATTTTTAAGCACGGGTGTGTTTTCAACTTGATACAGGGTATTCGAGTCGTTGTTATACCATGCGCGGCCTACATCTAAAAAGGCTGCGCCTCCCACTTTAAATAGTTGTAGTAAGTCATACTCCCAATAGTAGCGCTTTTCTAAGCTGACTAAAAAACTCCGATCGCCATGTTGAAACTCAATAGGGTAACCGCGTAAACCTGTTTCGCCCCCGAGAGTGAGCTGCTTATCGTTGGTGAGGTTTTTTGCGTATTGTAGCCTGGCTTTTACATACCAAGACTGATCAATACTGGTATTTAAATAATATTGAATTTGGCTGGTGGTGATTAAGTTTTCAAGCTGTTTTTGTTCTTTATTCCAATAACCTTGAATATCTGCGTGAAAGCGCCATAGCGTATTATCACCACTAAAATGTGCTTTGTTAAAGTTAAACGAGTAAATAGCGCGGCTATCGTCGTTACTAATTGATTCATCAGAATAACCCAGCGTAGCTTTTATATTCCAACCTAAATTTAAATCCTCGGTACGGTAAATACTGTCAAAGTTACGCACTTTTATAAAGTTATCTTCAAACCAGTGGCCGCTTACATAAGGATAACTAAGCTGCCTATTTTCAGCTAGCGGCACAGTGGTTTCATCGATGCTTTTAAATGTTTGTTGCTCATCGATATAACCTAGGCTCAAGCGCTGTGTCCAGTTATGGCTAAGGGCTTTAGAGTGACCAAAAAACACCTGATTTAGGTCGGTGGTTTGTTCAAACTCACTAAATTTATCGCCCCTAAGATAGAGTGCCTCTTCTCGCTGGGTAGAGTAACTCAGGGCACCATAACTATAGGGTGTATCAATGGCGTAAAATGGGTAAGTAAGCTCAACTAAGTGACTTTTACCGTCACTGTTATCGGCATACTCTATACGACCTCTGTAGCGTGTTGATAGGATATTTGGATCATCGTAAACAAATAAATAGCCATTACGATCACTGTCGGTTTTGCGAGCAAACGATAATCGTTTGCCCCAACCAAATAAGTTCGACTCGCGAAAGCCGATACTTGATTTATTTTCGCCACCACTGCGGCTAAAGCTAAGCTCGGGTAGCAAAGTCCACAAATCGCGAGTCACCACGGTTACATCAACATCGCCATCGCAGTTTTCGTTGGCAACAATTTGTGCGTCATATAAATAGTTTTGTTTACGCAGTAGCCGCTCTGATTCAGCCAAGGTTTTTTGATTAAAAGTATCACCCGCTTTAAACAATAAAATGCTTTTAATAACCTCAGGCTCAGTTTGTATATGTGCACGATTAGCAAAGCGAAACAGTGCGTTGTTTTCAGCTTCGAGTTCGGTATTAAAAACATTAAGTTGTTTAAGATTAATTGAGGCAATTTTAGCGTTACTATTTGTTGTAAGCGATGGAGGTTGAGACTCGATTTGTCGACGCAAGTTAATTTCAGAAGTTTTCAATGAATCGTCATTTTGGCAGCTTTGGGCTAGTGGCGTTTCTTGCGCGCAAACGCTGAGCATAAACATACTCAAAATAGAAAGGCTAAAACAACTACGTGCAATCCATTTTCTATTTAGCATTGACCCTCTTTAGCGCTATTTTGCAAAATAAAACACTTACTCTTAGCTTACATCATTGTTATTAATATGTAAGTAAAAGTGCCAATTTAGTTTATTTTTTATAGCAATTATAAGGTATTAGCGATAAATAGACGTGGCCTTAGCTTAAATAAAATGTTAACGCTGCCAATAGGTTGTCGGCATCTTGACCTTCGCCGTTAATCCACACACTTTGACTGTAATGCTCAAAATTTAAATTAAACGTGTGGTTAGCATAGTTAAAACGCAGTTGGTGACGATCAGCCCCAGCTGCAAATTCACTAATGCTAATTTCATCGCTGTGCAAAAAAAACGTTCCCCACAACTCAAAGTCTTCATCGTGCGGCAACTCTGTTGGTTTAACAATAATGCATTGATGTGTGTGATCGTATTCAAGTTCGGTCATAAGGGGCTTGTTGCGTTGCTAGATAATGTCGAATTGCGGTTAAAAACTCACCGCCATATTTGTTTAATTTAGTAAAACCAACCCCCGACACTTTTAAAAATTCACTGTCGTTGGTAGGCATAAGCTGCGCCATTTCGGCCAGCGTTTTATCGTTAAATACTACATAAGGGGGTACGTCATCGGCATCGGCTAATTCTTTACGTAATGCACGTAGGCGAGCAAATAACTTTTTATCGTAATTAAACTGCGCTAATTTATCCTGATAAACGTGCTTAGCTTGTAGGCGTGGTTCAGCCAGTTGTAGCGCATACTCACTCTTTAAAATAGCGCGTGCAGCTTCGGTAAGCCGTAGTGATGCGCCTTGGGTTATATCTTGGCTTAGTAGCCCTTGGTGAATAAGTTGGCGTAAAATACTGAGCCAAAACTCACTGCTTTTATCTTTACCTATGCCATAGGTGCTGAGTTCATGATGGTTGTTATCACGAATGCGGCTGGTATTTGCGCCGCGTAATAACTCTACAATGTAACCTAAACCAAATCGTTGCTGTGCCCGATACACACACGAAAGTGCTTGTTGGGCCACCAGTGTGCCATCAAAGCTTTTTGGAGGATTTAAGCAAATATCGCAGTTACCGCACGGCTCTCGTTGGTATTCACTAAAGTAGTTTAATAATATTTGACGTCTGCAGGTCTGCGCTTCGGCAAAACTGGCCATGGCATTAAAGCGTTGCTCTTCTACACGACGGCGTTGTTCATCGTCAATATCTTCAAAAAAGCGTCTAACCCGCCCTATATCGGCAGGGTCAAAATACATAATGGCTTCTGCAGCCAGTCCATCACGCCCAGCGCGACCGGTTTCCTGATAATACGCTTCAATACTTTTTGGAATGTCGTAATGTAATACAAAACGTACGTTAGGCTTGTTAATTCCCATACCAAAGGCAACGGTGGCAACCACAATTTGAATATCGTCGCGGGCAAACCCGGTTTGCACAAATTGACGCTGTTCGTTACTCATTCCCGCATGATAAGCAGCCGCATTAAGGCCTGCATCGGCAAGCTTTTCAGCAATATCATCAACCCGCTTTCGACTGGTGCAATAAATAATGCCACTTTGATTTTTTTGCTCTTTCAAATAGCGCAGTAATTGCACCATAGGTTTAAATTTCTCTTCTATGGTGTAACGAATATTAGGGCGGTCAAAGCTGCCGGTATGAATATAAGGCTGCTGTAGCTTGAGTTGCTCAACAATATCAAAGCGGGTGGCTTTATCAGCGGTGGCAGTGAGTGCCATCATAGGTACATGTGTAAAGCGTTGCTTTAATTCATTTAACCTAAAATAGTGAGGTCTAAAGTCATGTCCCCAATGAGAAACACAGTGTGCTTCATCAATAGCAAACAAACTGACATTTAAATGCGATAAGCGCTCTAAAAATTCTCTTTGTAGTACTTTCTCTGGGGCAACATAAAGTAATTTTATTAGCCCCTGATGCAACTGCTGATAGACTAACTGCTGTTCTTCACGGGCTAAGCTGTTATTTATATAAGCGGCTTTTACGCCTAGAGCTTGCAACTGAGTTACTTGATCTTGCATTAAAGAAATGAGCGGAGAGATAACAATGGTTACCCCCTCTAATACTAGTGCGGGTATTTGGTAACACACCGATTTACCACCACCGGTAGGCAATAATACTAACGAGTCTTGGCCGTTAATCGCAGCATCGATTACTGCACTTTGACCGTCGCGAAATTCGCTGTAACCAAACACTTGTTTGAGTACAGTTTCAGGTTTACGCACCAGCGTATTTGGAGAGGGAGTTAGTGTATTCATCGGCGCTATTTTAGTGGTTTTTTATCAGGATGTCTTTAGCTTTCATTATTTGGTGTAAACATCGGTAATGATAATCGAGGAGGTTACAACAGCTTTAAGTTGTGCTTTACTCATCGTACCACCTTTAAACATAGAGAATAATAATGAATAAAGAAATGTTGATTGAACAAGTTGGGGCGTTGTTTGTTAATAATATGCCTTTTAACCAATTTTTAAAAATAGCGGTGGAGTCACTTAGTACTGAACAAGCTAAAATCTCCTTTCCTTGGCAAGATGTATTAATAGGCAACCCCGCGCAAAAAATTCTCCATGGCGGAGTTATTTCGGCGGTACTTGATAATGTCGGTGGAATGCTTGCTGCTGCCAGTGTAATCGGAAAACTAGACGATGCAGATTTACCCAGTGTACATAAAAGGCTAGCCACACTGGGTACTATAGATTTACGCACCGACTATTTACGTCCAGGCAAAGGCGAGGTTTTTATTGCTAGCGCTAAGCTGATTCGCTCAGGAAATAAAGTATGTGTGTGCCGAATGGAGTTACACAATGAGCAGTCAGTACAAATTGCTTTTGGAACGGGCACGTATTTAGTTGGCTAAAAAGTGAGAGGGGGGTAAACTGACGGCCTTTTAAATCACCAAGTGGTTACTATGTCGATTGATACCGAGCAGCGAAAGGGCGCTATTTTTGCCTGCCTCGCTTTTTTTATGTGGGGCCTCGCACCCATTTATTTTAAGATGATCCAACATGTGTCAGCATTTGAAATTTTAATGCACCGTGTTATTTGGTCAGTGGTGTTTCTTATTGTGGTGGTGAGTGTGCTCAGCTACTGGGATAAAATTAAACGCATTTTAATCCAACCTAAACTTATTTTGATGTTAGTTGTTACCTCGACCTTACTAGGGTTTAACTGGGGATTGTTTATTTGGGCCATCAATAACAATCACATGTTGGATGCCAGCCTAGGTTACTACATTAACCCTCTATTAAATGTGTTGCTTGGTATGGTGTTTTTAAACGAGCGATTACGTAAGTTGCAAGGTGCTGCTGTTGCTTTAGCTTTTACAGGCGTGTTGTTACAGCTAATTAGTTTTGGCTCATTCCCCGTGGTAGCGTTTTCATTAGCGACATCTTTCGCACTATATGGCTTATTACGTAAAAAGCTACAAGTTGATGCTCTGCCTGGGATTTTAATTGAGGCATTAATATTGTTACCCGTGGCGCTTACCTATTGGTGGCTAATGGTACCGACTGAAACGTCAAATTTACCAGGGAATGATTGGCTAACCAATGTATTATTGGTGAGCGCGGGCATAGTAACTACGCTGCCACTGCTGTGTTTTACCGGCGCGGCTAAGCGTTTGCAATATACAACGTTAGGGTTTTTTCAGTATATAGGGCCTAGCCTAATGTTTATTTTAGCGGTGGTATTTTATGGTGAGGTGTTTGATGCTGAGCGCGTAATTACCTTTGCGTGTATTTGGAGTGCATTGGCTATTTTTAGTTGGGACTCATACCATCAATCGCGAAAACGCAGAAAAGCGGCCATTGTAGCCTCTGGTGTGGTTTAAAAACTAAACCACTTTATTACGACCCGACTCTTTGGCTTTGTAGAGCTTTAAGTCGGCTTGTTTTAATAGCTCGTCAATTTGATAGGTTTCACTGTGGCTGAAGCCTATCGATAACGTAAACTTGATGTTTGCTTGACTGAATTCATGACTGTTAAGCTCAATAAAAAGCCTGAAGCTCTCTAGTCGTTTTAGCGCTTCCTGTTCGGTTAGCTCAGTAAAAAATACCGCAAATTCTTCTCCGCCTAAACGGGCAACCAATTGGTTTTCAAAATATTTATTAAAGCATATCGCAAGCCCTTTAAGCACTTCATCTCCGGCATCATGGCCATAGGTATCATTAATAGCTTTAAAATGGTCAATATCAAGCATAGCTAACATGGCTGGTGCTTTTGCTTTTTTAAACTGCTTTAATGACTTATTAGCCTCTTCAAAAAAGTAACGGCGATTAGGGAGTTTAGTTAAATAGTCAGTATTGGCTTGGCGCTTTATAGTTTCGATATGCTCTAGCATATCGACGTTTTGGCTTAACCGGCAGTAAAATTCTTCACTATTAAAAGGTTTATACAAGTAGTCATTTGCCCCATTTTTTAAAAATAAGGCAGACAAATTAGACGATGTAGCGCCTGAGATACCAATAATAGCTTTTTCGTCATTACTATAAATGCGCCTAATTTCATTACACAGCTCAATACCGCCCATATTAGGCATTTCTTTATCTATGATAATCACAGAGATGTCAGGGGTATTTTCAAGCTCTTTAAGTGCCTCTAGGCCATCGGCTGCTTGTAATATTTGGTATTTATGACGTGTTAATAAATTACAAATATATTGGCGTGTAGACGCTGAGTCATCAACAACCAGTACTTTAACTTGCTTATTGCGAGGTAGGCGATAAAGCTGCTTTTCTAAATATTCGTAAGCTTGTTTATTGCCTTTGATAATGTAATCAATAATAGGGTACTTTTCGACGGTGTCGCGAGTTTGATTATCGATATTGCCAGTCATAACAATGGTAGGGATATCTGCTGCAACCGTGCAGGGAACCGCTTCCCCTTGCGGGGCATCAGGCAATATAAAATCAACGACTGCGCAAAAATAAGCATGTTTACTTATTAGCTCTTTAGTCTCAGCCAGCGACTGGGCAATATCAACTTCATAGCCAATTTTTTGCGCGATATGCTTTTGCACTCGCGCAATAGTGGGGGTGTCTTCAACAATAAGTATTCTGTGCGTCACGTGGCAGCCTGTTTAAATTTTGCAAAAATGTTTGCTTATACAAGTTGTAACTGCTAAAACGCCAAAAAGCAACTATTGTAATGACTTATAGATTGTCTGCCTCAGAGTAATAATCTTGACTGATTGGTGTTGGCCCTGAAATTTTTGAGCGACCAAATAATGTATGAAATTTTGTTTTACAGGTTGTTAACTTTAAGTATTTAACCCATGCTCGCTCTATGGGGTTGCTTGGCTCTACTATGCCACTAACCGCATTTACAAATTGTTGCTGATGTTCGTTTTGTGGCTCAACCGCTTTGTTATACAAGCTTTTTAAAACAACACCGTGCTGTTCTAAAATACTTGCCTCTAACAGGGTAAAGTGTCCGCTGCGACTAAATCCGCGTGGAAAGTTTTGATCATCATAAAACTGACGTTGACTAACAAATGCTTGACGAAGTAGTGAAATATCATTGCTCATAGCTGTACCCTCATACCAATTATTAGCTGGAGTATGGTACATAATCGCTATTTTTTTAAACAAAAAATTTTTATCGTGAGGATAAAAAATTGGACATAGATTTATTAAAAACATTTGTTGAAGTGGTGCGTACTCGCCATTTTGGTAAAGCGGCAGAAAACCTATACATAACGCAGTCTGCAGTGAGTTTTCGAATTCGTCAATTAGAGCAGGGCTTAGGCGTAAATTTATTTATTCGCCAGCGCAATAATATTCAACTCACCGCCCCTGGTGAGCGCTTGTTGCCGCATGCTCAAATGATTATTACTGGAATGCAAAGGGCCAAAGTGGATGTTGCACTTGCAGATAATATGCATAAGCAAATCAGCTTGGCTGGGACTCCTAATATTTGGGATGCGTTTTTACAGTTTGGTATTACAAATATAGTATCGGCTATGCCCGGTGTATCTTTGGTGGCAGAGGTAAAAGCACAACAAGAGAGCACTCGATTACTATTAGAGCGTACCCTTGATCTAGCCATTTTATTTGATCCACCAAAAGTAGACGAACTCGTTGTTGAACGAATTTGTGAACTACCTATTATTCCGGTTAGTGGCTACGACACCGCAACAGGCGATAACTTTTTTGATAATCAATATGTTTATGTTGATTGGGGAACTACGTTTTCTCTTTGGCATGCCCGTCAATTTACCGGTAAAACGCCGCCTTATTTTAGAACCAGTACCGGACGTATAGCGCTTGATTTAATACTGCAATGTGGCGGTAGTGCGTTTATTCCACAGGTATTAGTTAAAGATCATTTAGAAAAAGGCGAACTTTTTCATGTAAAAGGGGTAGAAAATACGTCAAGAGATGTATTTGTTGCCTATCATAGAGATAACGAACAGAAAGAGTTAATAGAAACTCTGGTTAATTTGCTGTCGCAAATGACACCGAGTTTATTGAAACAAAGTAAGTAGTCGTTAAGCGGTATATTTTAGATGTTATTTTGATTTCAGATTTAATGCAGTTTTATTAACTTAAAAAGACAAAAATGTGTCCTTTGTAATATTTTTGTCATTTAGTGGTGACACACTGCTGCTGTTTTAAAAATTAGTCTATTGTGATTATCGAGGAAATAACATGAAATTTGCAAAATCGAGCTTATGCTTAGCCTTACTTAGTGGTTTATCTTTTAATGCGCTTGCAGAAGTAGACATTTACGGTAAAGCGAATGTAACTGTTCAATCATCTGACGATGGTGAAGGGTCGTTTACTGAAATTAAAAGTAATGCATCTCGTTTCGGACTTAAAGGGTCTGAAAAAATTTCAGACGGTTTAGAAGCTGTTTATAAGTTTGAATTTCAGGTTGATGTGTCGGATGCTGACTCAAAAGGCGATAAAGATAATATTTCAGCACGTAATCAATATGTAGGTTTTAAAGGTTCATTTGGTCAGGTAGTAATAGGCCGTAACGATACAGCGCTAAAGCAGGCGCAAGGTAAACTTGATTTATTTAATGACCTTGAAGGTGATATTAAAAACACGTTTAAAGGTGAAAACCGCTTAGGTAACTCAGTATCTTACGCTTCAAACTCATATGAAGGCTTTAAAGTATTCGCTTCATTTATTGCAGAAGATGATAAAGATGCCAAAAATGGTTACTCAGTGGCGTTAACTTATGGTGATGCTGGCCTTAAAAAGAGCGCTGTATATGCTGCTGTTGCTGCTGATAGTGAAGTAAATGGTTACGACGTAGTACGTGCAACAGTTCAAGGTAAAATTGAAGACTTTAGACTTGGTGCAATGTACCAAACACAAGAAAAAGTAGACGGTAGCGCTGAAGCTGACGGTTACTTAGTGAATGCAGCTTACCTAATGGGTAGCAACACTTTTAAAGTGCAATATCAAACAATGGATTTTGATGACAGCGATGATAAAAGTGCAGTATCGGTAGGTGTTGACCACAAGCTAAACAAAAATCTTAAGGTGTTTGGCTTTTACTCAAGTTTTGATATGGACAACAACGTTGACCAAGATTACCTAGGTTTAGGTATGGAATATAAGTTTTAACTAAACCTCAGTTAAAACACTCCCTTTTAACCGCACTCAGCTGAGTGCGGTTTTTTTTGCTTTAAATTATTTACTTATCTGCGCATAATAGCCAAGCATTTGGAATGAGGTGAAACTCCTCAACTATACCCGTAACTGTAATCAGTTTTACTGTAAGTCAGATACAAGTGCCTTAAAACTTCATATAACGAGCGGGTTAACTCATTTTCTTTTTGGTACTTGTGGTACTGAGTGTGGGTTTTCCCTGCCTAGGATAATTTTTTGCACACTCAAACCGCTAAAAAAACTGCACTTCTAACCGTTAAAAATGTCTCTTGGCGAGTGGGTAACACCTTAATCCTTGAGCATATTAATTTGAGTATTGAGCGTGGCAAGTTTGTTGGCTTAATTGGTCCTAATGGTGCGGGAAAATCGAGTTTACTGCGTTGCTTGTATCGATTTAATCAGCCGTCAGCGGGAGAGGTTAAATTTAATAACACCGATATTTGGCAACTAAAAAGCGAAGACTACGCCAAGCAAGTTGCCGTTGTGCTACAAGAAACACCGTCGCAATTTAACCTCTCGTTATTCGATGTTGTGGCTCTAGGGCTTACGCCACATAAAACGCTATTCAGTTCGACCACTCAAGCAGATAAACAAAAAATAGCTCAGGCTATTAGCCATGTGGGACTTGAATCTCATAGTACTCAATTATTTGATTCGTTATCTGGCGGTGAAAAGCAACGTGCTTTTATTGCCCGCGCTATTGTGCAGCAACCGCAGCTTCTTATTATGGATGAACCAACTAGTCACCTTGATGTGAAATATCAAATTCAACTTATGGAGCTGGCTAAATCTTTAGGTATTACGGTATTTGCGTCATTTCATGACTTAAATTTAGCTGCTGTTATGTGTGATGAGTTAGTGGTTATTAAAAATGGAAAAGTTGTTGATGCAGGTAAGCCAAATAAAGTGGTCACCGAGCAGATGCTGGATGAGGTGTTTGGGGTTTGTGCACAAGTGAGCACTCACCCTCAATCAGCAGCTTCGGGTGAGGCTATTCCTCATATTACTTATTATTATGGATACCAATAATATGACGGTTTTTTCTAACCATACCGTTGCATTAATCGCTGCGCTACTATGCGTACTATTAAGTTTATTTATTGCACTGAGTTTTGGTGCGGCACCCACGTCGCTCGCAGATGTATATCAAAGCTTAACCTTTTCAAACGAGGCTTCATTTACCAGCCGTATTATTATTGAATTAAGAATGCCACGTACTTTGCTGGCTTTTTTAGCCGGTAGTGGCTTAGCGATTGCAGGTTTAATACTACAAACAGTCACCCGTAACCCCTTAGCAGATCCTTATTTATTTGGTATTTCGTCCGGCGCTTCATTAGGTGTGGTTATACTAATGTCTTTTGTGGGAGCTGGGGCGGGTATTGCGCTATCTGGGGCGGCATTAACCGGTAGTTTAGTGGCGATGGGATTATTAATTTTAATTGCTGGCAGCCAGCGTAATGCCCAAGTTGAATCGATGTTATTGGCGGGGGTAGCCCTATCATTTTTATTTAGTGCTTTTACTAGTTTGTTACTTTATTGGAGCGATCCACAAGCAGTCGCGGCTATTTTATTTTGGACTTTAGGTAGTTTTGCTAAAGCACAGTGGCAGTCGCTGCTGTTACCTGCCTTAGTCATTATAGTCTGTACAATAATCATGTTGGGTTTTAGGCGCCAGCTTAATGCCATGTTGTTAGGCGATGAAAGTGCGACAACGCTTGGCGTAAGAGTACATCGTTTTAGAATTTTAATGCTTATTTTAAGCTCGTTGATCACGGCCGTGTTAGTTGCCAACTGTGGTGGTATTGGTTTTGTTGGCTTGATGGTGCCACACATAGTGCGCTTTTTTATCTCTCAAGGTAGCCGCGTTGGATTATTAATGACCGGATTAGTCGGGGGAATATTTATGGTGTGGGTCGATGTGCTCGCTCGCTCACTATTAAGTAATCAAGAGTTGCCAATCGGGGTGATCACGGCGGCTATCGGCAGTCTATTCTTTTTAAGTATATTGTATTTTCGTAAGCGTCAGCTGGTGGTTCAATAATGAAAACACTAATGGTACAAGGCACTACCTCAGATGCGGGTAAAAGTACCCTGGTTGCAGCACTTTGCAGAGTGTTTGCTAATCAAGGTGTTAATGTTGCGCCGTTTAAACCGCAAAATATGGCGCTTAATAGTGCCGTAACTCATGATGGCGGTGAAATTGGTAGAGCACAAGCATTACAAGCCGTCGCGGCAAAAGTTGCACCTGAAATAGACTTTAACCCGATATTACTCAAACCCAATAGTGATACCGGCGCGCAAGTTATTATTCATGGTAGGGCTATCAGCAATATGGAAGCCGACTCTTACCATGACTATAAAAAAGTGGCTATGGAAGCGGTATTAACCTCGCATAATCGTTTAGCTAAACGCTTTGACTTATTGTTGGTTGAAGGGGCTGGTAGCCCAGCTGAAATTAACTTACGCGCAAACGATATCGCCAATATGGGCTACGCCGAAAAGGTCGATTGCCCGGTAATTATTATTGCTGATATTGATAAAGGGGGTGTGTTTGCTCACCTAGTAGGGACTTTGGCGCTATTAAGCGAATCAGAGCAAGCACGGGTAAAAGGCTTTGTGATTAATCGTTTTCGTGGTGACATTAGCCTATTACAAGGCGGGTTAGATTGGCTTGAAGAGTACACAGGTAAACCTGTGTTAGGGGTGTTACCCTACCTACACGATTTAGCACTTGATGCCGAAGATGCCGTTGCTATAGATAATAATGTGACCGAAGCCAGCATTAATATTGCGGTGCTGCTAGTGCCTCATATTAGTAACCATACCGATTTTGATGCACTGCGATTACACCCACATATAAATATAACCTATGTGCGCCATACTCAAACAATTCCATCTGTTGATTTAATTATTGTGCCTGGCAGTAAAAATGTACTTAGCGATTTGGTATTTTTAACAAATGAAGGCTGGGATCAGCAAATAAAACGCCATTTACGCTATGGTGGCAAAGTATTGGGTATTTGCGGCGGTATGCAAATGCTAGGTAATACGATTTGTGACCCTAATGCGGTGGAATCATCATTAGGGCAAATAGCTGGGTTAGCGCTTAGTGATTTTGATACCATTTTAGGTGAGCAAAAAGTGCTAAGCCAAGTAAATGCAATACTTAATTTAAACCAGCAGCAGGTTGCTTGTCAGGGTTACGAAATACATGCTGGGATCAGTAAAGGTCAAGCGCTCAACAAACCACTTATTCGCTTTAATAAACACCCAAATGGCTTTGAAACTGATGGTTTTATTAGTGATGATAATGCTATTGCTGGTACTTATTTACATGGCTTATTTGACAACGCAGCCGCTACAGAGCTGCTATTAAAGTGGCTAAAACCAGACAGTGAAATTAGTGGTATCAGCATCAATGAGCATCGCGAGCGCCAGCTAGAACGCCTCGCTGAAATGTGCCAAACACATTTAAACATTGAACAAATTATTAAAATTTACCAAGGACATAACAATGACTGAATCAACAAACGACAAGCACCAACAGCGCCAGCAAAAAGTAAAAGAACAAGTTGATGCTCGAGTAGCAGCGGCACAGCAAGAAAAAGGCATTTTTCAGGTTATTACTGGTAATGGCAAAGGTAAATCAACCTCTGGTTTTGGTGTGGTTGCACGCTGTGTTGGCCATGGTAAAAAGGCCGCGGTATGTCAGTTCATTAAAGGTACATGGGAATGTGGTGAGCGTAATTTACTACAAGGAGCTGGAGTTGAATTTGCTGTTATGAACACAGGTTTTACTTGGGATACGCAAAATAAAGAGGCCGATACTGCGGCAGCACAAGCAACATGGCAAGAGTCAAAGCGGATGCTAAGCGACAGCAGTATCGATGTGGTATTACTCGATGAGCTCACCTATATGGTGACCTATGGCTATATCGACCTTGAGGAAGTGGTTGCTGCAATTAACAACCGACCTGTAATGCAATCGGTAATTATTACTGGCCGTGCTGCGCACCGTACCTTAATTGAGCTGGCCGATACCGTAAGTGAAGTGCGTAATGTAAAGCATGCGTTTGAGTCGGGCGTAAAAGCACTAAAAGGCTTTGATTACTAATGTTAAAACGCATTATTCTTGGGCTGTTATTGTTTGCTGTTTATGTACCTCAAGCCTTAGCCGACAAGCCGCTTCGTATTGTGGCTTTGGCACCACACATAGTCGAAAATTTATATGCCATTGGGGCGGGTGATCTAATAGTGGGCACGCTGGATTACGCAGATTACCCACAAGAGGCGACTAAAATTGAGCGTATCGGTGGCTATAATGGCATTTCTATCGAAAAGTTACTCATGCTCAAGCCTGACATGGTCATTGCGTGGAAAAGCGGTAATCAGGCAGAAGATTTAGCACAAATTAAGCGACTAGGGATTGAATTGCATTTAAGTAATCCACGCTCTATTGAAGGCGTAGCTAAGGAAATACTAAAATTAGGTCAATTAACCGGTCATATTGAGCAAAGTAAAAAAGTAGCTGAGGCATTTACAGTTAAGCTCAACGCAATTAAAGCCGCGCAGCATAATAAAACCATGCTTACTGGGTTTTATCAGCTGTGGCCAGAGCCTATGATGACGGTATCAAAAAATACCTGGATAAATCAGTTAATCGAAACCTGCCAAGTAACCAATGTATTTGCCGACAGCGACACAGATTACCCACAAATCAGCATTGAAAACGTAATAGTCACCAAGCCACAAATTATTATTATTCCCGATGAAAAATCCAAACAGGTAATACCTACAGTTAATTGGCAGCAATGGCCTGAAATTCCGGCGGTTAAATATGAGCAATTTATTAGCGTTAACGCGGATTTATTACATCGTTTTTCCCCTAGAATGCTTGATGGGTTAGCACAAATGTGTGACAAAGTTGAGCTATCTAGAGAACTTATTAAGAGTCAATTATGAGCAACTGGTCATCTTTTTTAAATCACGAACTTAGCCAAGCATATATGCAGCAAACCCTTGAATATGTTGCGAATAAACGATCAAACGGTATTGCTGTGTTTCCACCAGAACCGCAGGTGTTTAACGCGTTTGATGCAACTCCACTTAGCGACATTAAAGTGGTTATATTAGGGCAAGACCCTTACCATGGAGAAGGGCAAGCGCATGGCTTGTGTTTTTCTGTATTGCCTGAAGTTAAAAAGCTCCCGCCTTCACTTAAAAATATCTATAAAGAGTTAGTGACGGACATTAATGGTTTTATTACGCCAGAGCATGGCTATTTACAAAGCTGGGCAGATCAAGGTGTGTTTTTGCTTAATACAGTATTAACAGTAGAGCAAGGCCAAGCCCATTCCCATAAACATTTAGGTTGGGAGCAATTTACCGATAACGTAATTACTCATATAAATGAGCATTGCCAAGGAGTGGTGTTTATTTTGTGGGGCGCACATGCACAAAAAAAAGGTAAAAGCATTGATCGCCAGCGCCATCATGTATTGTCTGGGCCGCACCCTTCACCGCTTTCTGCGCATCGCGGATTTTTTGGCTGTCAGCACTTTTCAAAAACCAATGAACTGTTAATAGCGCAAGGAGCACAGCCCATTAATTGGCAAGTATAGGGTAATTGGTATTAAAAAAGGCTTTCATAAATGAAAGCCTTTTTAGATGCTGTTGTTGATTAAAACTCTAATTCATCAATAGCAATACTATCAGCAAAATAGTCGAGCTCCTGTAGTTCTTTGCGCAAACGTTGCTTATCTTTTATTGCTTCTATTTCGCGCCATTTTCTTTTTTTATTTTTTTGAGAGGTTTTTTTCGATGTATCAGAACCTTCTAATATCTCTATTATTTCGTTTAGGCTATCCATTGATTATCTCCTATTGACCACTTTTTGAACCTCGGCAGTATCTATACCACAGCTATTAATAAAATAGAATATAAATGTGACGAAACTGTTACTGATGGGTGGTATTTTGATGAAGATCAATACAAAAAGAACGTAAATGGGGACAAGTCGAGTATTTAAAGTAAATCGCAGACATAAAAAAACGCCGCTAAAAGCGACGTTTTTTAACTCATTAAACAGCTGTTAGTTACATCGCTTTAAAGCGTGCCTCTAGTTGCTCTTGCGCATCTGCAAATGAGCGAATACCTTCAGCTAGTTTCTCAGTAGCCATAGCATCTTGGTTATGTAACCAACGGAACTGTGCTTCGCTAAGTGGCTCTGGTTTTGGCTCTTTAGCAATATCGCTCTCTAGTAAGTATTCTTGTGCGTCTTCTAAATTACCTAGCTCTTCTAAAAGATTAGGGCTAATTGTTAGCTTATCGCAACCTGTAAGGGCAATAATTTCACCGGTATTACGAAAGCTTGCGCCCATAACAACCGTTTTGTAATCGTGACGTTTGTAAAACTCAAAAATACTACGCACCGATTGTACGCCAGGATCTTGTAGCGGGTCGGTTGGTTTTTCCATACCGTTTGCTACGTGCCAATCTAAAATTCTGCCAACAAATGGCGAAATTAAAAATACGTTTGCATCAGCACAGGCACGGGCTTGAGCATCACTAAATAAAAGCGTTAAGTTACATTTAGTGCCTTCTTTTTCTAACTGTTCTGCGGCTTTAATGCCTTCCCAAGTAGAGGCAACTTTAATTAAAATCTTGTCTTTGCTTACACCTTCTTTCTCGTAAAGGCTTAGTAAAGTATGTGCTTTATTAATTGTTGCTTGGGTATCAAATGATAAACGTGCATCAACTTCAGTAGAAATATAACCCGGAACAATTTCGCTAATTTCTTTACCGAGTAATACTGCAAAATAGTCACAAGCCAGCTCTAGTTGTTTTGCAGGCTGTTGCTCGGTTTCTTTAGCGTATTGCCATGCTTTATCTAGATAAGGTTTGTAAGCTTCAATCTCGCTCGCTTTTAAAAGCAGCGATGGATTGGTAGTCGCATCTTCAGGTTGATGTTTTTTTATGGCTTCTATATCGCCCGTGTCGGCCACGATAGAAGAGTGTTGTTTAAGCCTTTGTAGAGCGCTAGTCATTTGCTTTTCCTCATTCCAAGCAAGTTAAAAGAAAATCTAAACTACCTTAATATAGCTATACTGCAACAGTGTGACAATGCTTGATAGGTCTTATGTCCTTATCAATGAAAAAACGGTAACGGTTGAGTTTTAGGTAGGATAATTTTAAACAAAACGTGCTTTTCGTCTCATTTAATGTTGAAATTGACATTAAATAATTTACAAGTCAATAGCTAACTATGATCACTGTTATTTCACCAGCAAAGAATCTTGATTACGACACGCCACCCGCAACAGATAAGTTCACTCAACCTGAATTACTTGAGCACAGCGAAGCGCTCATGAAAGTATGCCGTGAACTAACTCCTGCGCAGATTGGTAGTTTAATGAAAATTAGCGATAAGCTCGCGGGCCTTAATGCAGCACGTTTTAGTGAGTGGGCGCAACCGTTTACTACGAGTAATGCTAAACAAGCGGTGCTTGCCTTTAATGGCGATGTATATGGCGGTTTAGATGCCGACACCCTAACGGCTAAGCAACTTGATTATGCTCAAGAGCATTTACGTATACTCTCGGGTTTATACGGATTATTAAAACCACTTGATTTAATGCAAGCCTACCGCCTAGAAATGGGTACAAAGCTTGAAAACAGCCGTGGTAAAAACCTATATGAGTTTTGGGGCAGTATTATTGCTAATAAACTTAACGACGTTTTAGCGACACAAGATGCACAATACTTAGTTAATTTAGCGTCTAACGAATACTTTAAAGCGGTAGATAAAAAAACGCTTAACGCACAAATTATTACGCCACATTTTAAAGACTGTAAAAACGGCCAATATAAAGTGATTAGCTTTTACGCTAAAAAAGCGCGCGGTATGATGGCGCGTTACCTTATCGAAAACCAAGTCACGCAATTAAGTCAGCTTAAAGAGTTTACCGTGGCCGGTTATTACTTTAGCTCAGAAGCAACCACTAAAGAACTTGAACCGGTATTTTTGCGCGAAGAGCAAAGCTAAATTTAGCGCTATTTGCAGCTAAACACATACCCAAAAAGCTATGCACTGCATGGCTTTTTTTATACTGGCGCTATTTTTGCAAACCTTAGGTTATTAATAGAAACTAAGGTATAAAATAAATGCTCTCAATTCCCTCAATTACAGAAGCCGAAAAACTTATAGAAGAGAAGCTCGGCGGTTGGTTTGATGTTGTTATAAGTCATATCCCTAACTTTATAGTCGCGGTGATTATTGCGATTATATTTTCATTCATTGCCCGCCTTGCAGGCAAAGGAATGAAAAAAGTATTACGTCGCTCGCTCGATTCAACTCAAATTGCCGACTTAATGGCCTCCATTTTTAAAGTTATTGTTCTGAGTGTTGGGGTCTTTATTGCCCTTGATTTTATGGGCTTAAAAAGTACCGTTACGTCACTGCTTGCGGGTGCAGGTATTGTTGGTCTTGCCATTGGTTTTGCTTTTCAAGATATGACCGAAAACCTAATTGCGGGTATTGCTATGGGTATTCGTAAACCGTTCAAAGCGGGTGATGTTATCGAGACCGATAACGTATTTGGTTCAGTGCATTCAATAAACTTGCGCAACACACTAATAGAGAGCTTTTACGGGCAGTTGATACTGGTTCCTAATAAAATACTATTTAGAAATGTACTGCGTAATTACAGCACTTTAGGGGTCAGAAGAATAGAGGTACCTGTAGGTATTTCTTACGCTGATGATATAGAAAAAGCCAGTGAAGTTATTGTCGAAAAAATTAATCAATTTGACTTTGTGATCCGCAAAAATGAGACCGCGGTGTACGCAGAAGGCTTTGGTGATAGCAGTATAAACTTACTGGTATGGTTTTGGATTAAATACCCTGGTGAGCCCGATTTTATGACGGTGCGTCACAAAGGCGTTGTGGCAGTAAAGCAAGCACTCGATGCTGCTGATATAAGTATTCCGTTTCCTATTCGTACGTTGGATTTTGGTATTAAGGGCGGTGAAAAACTCGATGCCATGATAAGCGATAAAATAAGTCAGCAGTCAGCAAACAAAGAGGGTGACAATAATACTGATGCAAGCCAAGGTAAATAAATAATTTAAAACCCGATGGTAAAAGCATTGGGAAATAGTTACTGACTATCAGCGCGTTTTTACAAAGTAAAACGCGCTTTTTTTATAATAATTAATTGATGATCTGAAGTAATTAAAGCCTTGCGTTAACTAAGTTAAAAGCGTCTCAATTAGAAAACTATATCGATAAGGTTTCTCATCTCAAAATAGATTACTTAATTAATCGAATTTGTGCTCAAGCTTGATGCAAGCCCTATATAGTAAGTGTCTGTGAGTAATAAAGGATTCAATGGTTTAAGTAGCTGCAATTAGCGTCGCGATTGGTGCGTAAACGAAAAGGCTTTTAATCAAGCTATTTAAACTGGATTGGGATTATGTCTGTATTGAATTTATCTTGTGCAGGCCATAAAAAGCGCCGCTTGTGTTGGAGAAGCAAGCAGCGCTGAAGAATAAGTTAAGAAGGAGGTGTATTAAATAACACTAATTTTGTTGCGAATTACTTTAACTCCATCCATATTTTCTAAAAACTTTTGTGCAAGAGCACGCTCAAAACCGTTATTAGCTTTGCCTTTAAGTTCAACGTCGCCATTTTCGACCTGTACGTTCAAATTTTCTAATTCTAAATTTGGATTAGTACGTAACTCATGAGTAATAGATTGTTGTAAATTAGGTTGTGTGGCCACACTACTTACTACTGCTAAATGCGTTGCTGCACTAACTTTAAAAGCAGAGACTAATAAAAATAAACAACAAAACGAAATAAAACCGATAGTAAATTTAATGCGACTCATAACTATATCCTTAGTGTTTTTGAAAAAGCAGCGCCGATACTCGGCGTTTTAATACTCATACACTAGCTTGGGTTACAAGTTTCATTCCAAAATTAACCATTTGAAATAATTGGATATTTTATTAAGTAGTTATTCAGCTAAGTAGTTTTTACATATTACTCTGAATTGCTTACTCACTGTTTTTAAGCCACAAAAAAGCCGACAAACGTCGGCTCAATCAAATGTATTAAAGCTAAAGCTATTTTTTCTTTTTAGCTTTGGCTTTTTTCTTCGCTTTCATTTTTACTGGATCTTTACGCTTTTTAACTGGTGGCTTAGCTTCTTTATGTTTTGGCTCTAATCCTTTAAATACACGGCGTTTTAGCTTCTGCTCTATGTAACGTTCTACTTTGTAAAGGATGCCAATATCGTGCGCTTCAATTAGTGAAATCGCTATGCCTTTTTTACCCGCGCGGCCTGTACGGCCAATACGGTGTACGTAAACATCTGCAGTGCGAGGCATATCAAAGTTAATTACGTGGCTTATATCAGCTACATCAATACCACGCGCGGCTACATCGGTCGCGACTAAAATGCGGGTTTTGCCACTGTGGAAATTTTCCATCGCTTTCATGCGTTTATCTTGTGGCATTTCACCACGTAGCCACGCAGCTTTAACGCCGTTATTGGTTAGTTCACCAATAAGGGTTTCAAGGCGCTCACGAGTTTTTACAAACACAATCGCTTTACTAACATCAGGGCCGTTTAAGGTGTTAACTAATAGCTCAAGTTTATGATGATAATCGTCGGCTAAATGAACCCATTGATGTATTTTAGCTTTTTCTTTGCGTGATGATTCGGCTTCAAGCAGAGCCGGGTCGTTTAAAATACGCTCTGCAAATAATTCTACGCTGTCACCTTCAAGAGTAGCTGAGAATAAAAAGCACTGACGACGGTTTTTAGCTTCATCACAAATACGCAGCATTTCTTTACGAAAGCCCATGTCGAGCATGCGGTCGGCTTCATCAAGAATGAGCATTTCTACGTTTTCTGCGTGGAAGTTTTCAGTTTCCAAATACTCCATTAAACGCCCAGGTGTGGCGATTAAAATGTCGTTATTATTTTCAAAAATTTCTTTGTGTGTACCGTAATTAATACCGCCGGTAACCACCCCAATTTTTAAGTGGGTTTGTTTTGCAAGTAACTCACATTGTTCATGAATTTGATAAGCAAGCTCGCGAGTTGGGGTCATAATTAATACCCGTGCAAAGCCCGGATCACGACGCGGGAAATCTATTAAATATTGAATTGCTGGAATTAAAAATGCCGCCGTTTTACCCGTACCTGTTGGTGCAGACGCTAAAATATCACGCCCTTTCAACGCCTCAGGAATGGCTTGTTGTTGAATGCTAGTAGGGGTTTCAAAACCCATTTTATTGATAGCATTGAGTAGCTTATTATCAAGATCAAATTCAGAAAATTGCATAGAGTGTCAAAAATAGGGGACAATTGCCGTTAATTATACGCACTTAAACCTACTTGGTGAATGAAAAGGTGAAAAAATGTCTGGTTTTGCATTTAAACAATTTAAGGTTGAGCACGACCAGTGCGCCATGAAGGTATCTACCGATGGTATTTTACTTGGAGCATGGGCTGATTTAAGCGGTGCAAGTTCGTTATTAGATATTGGCACAGGTACGGGGTTGTTGGCGTTAATGTGTAAACAGCGAGTGCCAGATTTAAAGGTGAGTGCGGTTGAGGTTGATAAGGCCGCCTACCAGCAAGCTGTACAAAATTGCCAGCAAAGCCCTTGGCCAGACATTAGCATTTATCACCAGTGTGTACAGCAGTTTGCGGCTGAGACTAAATTTGATTGCGTTATATCTAATCCACCTTATTTTAATCACAGTTTAAAAAGTGATAATGCAGCACGCAATGCCGCTCGCCATACCGATGGTTTAAGCTTTGCAGAACTCATTGCTGCGTTTAAACGCTTAACGCATAAGCAAGCACGTTTTAATTTAATTTTACCTAGTGAAGAGGCACAGTTATTTATAACCTTGGCGCAGCAGCAAGGGCTGTATTTAAGCGCGCATTGCCAAGTAAAAACCACACCGAGTAAAGTGTTCAGCCGCAGCTTAATGCGCTTTAGCTCAATCAAAACAGAATTAGAGCAATCAGTGCTTTGCATAAAAGATGAAAACAACACCTACACAGCTGATTATGTCGGGCTTTGCAAAGCATTTTATTTAAAGATGTAAGCTATTTATTGAGCTTGGTTATTTAGGGCGTGTTGATCTTTGATGGTTGGATTTGCAGCAGTATGTTTGGTTTTTAGGCAAGGCAGAGCCTATGTAGTGTGGTTATTCCCCATAAATAGGCGATAACGCAGCATAAATACCAAACATGCGCTGCCCTCTGGGTTCTTTCTCGGGACGATAAACTCTTTGTTGCTCGGTTTTTACTTAGCCCGCTAGGTTACACACCTCGCGCCGCGATTTAATCGCCCCTAGGTTGAACAAACTTCAATCCGCAATGATCAACACGCCCTAGTAAAAAAGGATAATTTACCCATTATGCATACGTATTCAGTTTTTATTTAATCAATCACCAGACTAGTGTTAACCACTTGTAAATAACGTCGAGTATGTTGTTTAACTCGCTCAACACTTGGAACACACACTATGAAGCTGAATAAAATAATCACCACTGCAGGATTGAGCCTTGGCTTAACTTTACCAAGCTTAGCTATGGCTGCACCTACAACATTTGTGCATCTATTTGAATGGAACTGGCAAGATATAGCTCAAGAATGTGAACAGTTTTTAGGGCCCAAAGGATATGCTGCTGTACAGGTATCTCCGCCTAACGAGCATATTACAGGTAATCAATGGTGGACTCGCTACCAACCTGTGAGCTACCAACTGCAAAGCCGTGGCGGGAACCGGACGCAGTTTATAGATATGGTTAATCGATGTAATTCGGCAGGCGTAGATATATATGTTGATACCCTAATAAACCATATGGCTGCAGGTAATGGTACTGGTACCGACGGTAATAACTTTGGTAATAAACAATATCCTATTTATAGCCCACAAGATTTTCACCAAAGCTGTTCAATTAACCCTGAGGATTACGGTAATAATCGCTATCGTGTGCAACATTGCGAGCTGGTAGGGCTTGCCGATTTAAATACCGCTTCAACTTATGTGCAAAATACGTTAGCGGCATATATTAATGACTTACAAGCCTTAGGAGTTAAAGGCTTTAGGTTTGATGCTGCTAAGCATGTTGCTGCAAGTGATATTCAAAGTTTAATGGCAAAAATAAATGGCTCGCCAGTGGTTTTTCATGAGGTGATAGATCAAGGTACTGAAGCGGTAGATGCCTCAGAGTATTTAAGTACAGGTTTAGTTACTGAGTTTAAATACAGTACACAGCTTGGTAATACATTTAGAAATGGCTCGCTTGCGTGGCTAAGTAATTTTGGTGAAGGTTGGGGTTTTATGCCAAGTTCATCAGCTGTGGTATTTGTTGATAACCATGATAACCAACGTGGGCATGGTGGTGCGGGTAATGTAATTACTTTTGAAGATGGCCGTTTATACGACCTAGCTAACGTCTTTATGTTGGCGTATCCGTATGGGTACCCAAAAGTCATGTCGAGTTATGACTTTCATGGTGATACCGATGCAGGTGGGCCAAGTGTGCCAGTGCACAATAATGGTAACTTGGAATGTTTTGCAAGCAAATGGAAGTGTGAGCATCGTTGGTCGTACATTGCTGGTGGTGTTGATTTTAGAAATAACACTGCCGATAACTGGACTGTAACCAACTGGTGGGATAACACCAATAACCAGATTGCATTTGGGCGAGGTAGCTCAGGCCATATGGCAATTAATAAAGAAGACTCAACTTTAAATGCAACAGTTCAAACAGATATGGCTGCTGGGCAGTACTGTAACGTATTAAAAGGTGAGCTTTCGGGTGATGCTAAAAGCTGTAGTAGTGAGGTTATTACAGTTAATAGTAACGGCACGATTAATTTAAATGTGGCGCCATGGGATGCCATGGCTATTCATAAAAATGCTAAATTACTACAAGGCTCGCTCCCTAATAACGGCGGTGATTGGCAAAGAACCGTTGTTTTTATCAATGCGCTAACACAAAGCGGACAAGATATGTTTGTTCGTGGTGGAATAGATCACACTTATGCCAATGCAAACCTTGGTAGAAACTGCCAAACAACGAACGTTGAATGTGCCATGCCTATTCGTCACAACAATTTAAAAAACAACACCACTTTGCCTTGGAAAGCAAACGATAATTACCTAGATTGGTATGGTATCGAACAAGGTCAAAGCAGTGAGGCGCAAGGTAGCGCTATGGATTGGACTACTAATATATGGCCTAGTGAATTCGGGGTGCAAAAAACGGTAGATAATGATGGTTTTGGCGTTACAGCACATAACATATGGGGCGAACACTACTGGATGCTTGATGTTGATATGGATTGCAGTAAAGCCGTTAACGGCTGGTTTGAACTCAAAGCATTTATAAAAAATGGCCCAGAGTGGGAGGGCGATATAAATCAAGCAAACATCCCATATGCAAGCACTAACCATATGGCCCAGTGCGGCAAAATTAATATGTTTGAATTTAATAGCTCAAGTGTAGAGGTGCGTGACTTTTAAATATGCACTTTTAATCATGTACTTTAAAACGTGATTATTATTTAAAAACCAAGTGTGTTAAAAGCACTTGGTTTTTATTTTTTACATGCACCTAATTAGCTAGGTAATTTCATAGTGTGTTTATAAATCAGCTGGTATTATTGTTTTATTCGCTATTTAAAATCAAAGCAACTCAATGAAAAACTTCAATAAACTAACTTTACTAAGCACTCTCGCTGCAGCTTTATTTATAAGCCATAGTGCGCATGCAAACATGAGTCCTGTAGGGCTTTGGAAAACCATTAATGAAGACACCAAAGAAGCAAAGTCTTATGTACGCATTACTGAACAAGATGGCGTACTGACTGGCAAAATTGAAACAATACTCAATAAAAATAAGCAAGATGCGCTTTGCAGCGAGTGTGGTGGTGATAAAAAGAATCAGCCGATGCTAGGCATGACCATTATTGAAGATGTAACTTATGCCGGAGATGGTAGTTGGGAAGACGGTGAAATACTCGACCCAAATAACGGTAAAACCTACAGCGTGCGTTTAACTCCGCAGCAAAATGGCGAAAAACTTGAAGTGCGTGGTTATGTGGGCTTTTTTTACCGTAACCAATACTGGTTAAAAGTAGAGTAGTTAAATATTAAAAAGCGCTGCATGGCAGCGCTCTTTGCAATAGCGCAAAGTTACAGGGTTTCAGCGTACTCTGTCAACACTTGTTCTACCCAAGTGGCAATACGCTCGTCGCTTAGCTCGTACTGACTATCTTCATCAAGGGCTAAACCAACAAATTGTTTACCGTCTTCGGTAAGGGCTTTAGAGGCTTCAAATTCGTAATTACTGTCGTTAGGCCAAAAGCCAAGTTGAGTAATGGCTTGGGCATTTATTTCATCATGAAGCATGCCTAATGCGTCTTGAAACCACTGGCCATACCCTTGCTGGTCGCCCATACCAAATAAGGCTATGGTTTTACCATTTAGATCAACGTCTTTTATGTCGTCCCACTTTGATTCCCAATCTTCTTGAATTTCGCCAAAGTCCCACGTAGAAATACCAAAAATGATAAAGTCATATTGCTCAGCGTTTTTAAGCGGCTCGTCTTTAATATTATGTAAGCTGACAATGTCGGCGCCTATAATGTCGCGTATTTTTTCTGCCGCCATTTCGGTATAGCAGGTAGTAGAACCAAAAAATAAACCAATCTGCATCGTATTTATCACTGTGTAATTGCCTGTTATGATAGGCTCAAGTTTACCGTAAGGTATTTTTAATTGATACCTTCTCCCGTGGTATTACCAACATGAGATCACAACGTGACAACGCTATCTGACGATTTACCTGAACAAAATAATGAGCTAAGCAGCAATAGCGACTTTTTAGAAACCTTTCTTGATAGCCTCTATTTAGAGCAAGGCGTAAGTGAAAACACACTGAGCGCTTATCGCAGTGACTTAGATAAGTTTTGCCAATTTTTAAAAGGCGAAAACTTAATGACGGTAACCAGCCTCGACGTTGAAAGTTACTTAGCGCACCGTGTTGATTTGGGGTTAAAACCACGCAGTACTGCACGCAGTATTAGTGCATTAAAACGTTTTTATCAGTACTTTGTACGCGAAAAAATGATTAGCGACTCACCTATGGTTAATATTGCTCAGCCTAAAGCGGGGCAGTCGTTACCAAAAACGCTTTCTGAGGCTGAAGTAGAGGCGCTATTAAGTGCCCCCAATATTGAAGAGCCAATGGGACTGCGCGACAAAGCCATGCTCGAGCTCTTGTATGCAACGGGTTTGCGGGTAACTGAGCTGGTAGGGCTGAGAATGGAGCAAATAAATTTGCGCCAAGCTGTGGTGTTTGTAAAAGGTAAAGGCAACAAAGAGCGGTTAGTGCCTTTAGGTGAAGAGGCTATGTATTGGCTGGAGCAATTTTTAAAGCTTGGGCGAGCACAAATGATAAAACATGCCACCGATTTTGTATTTCCCTCTAAACGTGGGGTGGGCATGACACGACAAACTTTTTGGCATCGGATTAAACACTATGCTATTTTGGCATCCGTTGAGTCGCCGTTATCGCCCCACACCTTGCGACATGCATTTGCAACGCATTTATTAAATCATGGGGCTGACTTGCGTGTGGTGCAGATGATGCTTGGCCACAGCGACCTATCAACTACCCAAATTTATACGCATGTAGCGAATGAGCGATTAAAATCGGTGCATGCTGAGCATCATCCTCGTGCTTAAGCGAATTTTTTTGTCACTAAGCCGGTCATATAGACACGATAAGATAAGTATTTTTAGGATAGAGAACCCGTTATGAAAAAATTAATGTTAGCAGGTGCCATGTTGTGCACTAGTTTGAGCGCTTTTGCTAATGGTGTTGCAGTAACACCCGATGCCAATGATCCTATTGTGACAAAATTTGCCGCGCTAGGAGTAACTGTTAAACAAATTAACCCAAGTCCGGTTGCGGGCTTAAAAGAATTGATCACCAATAAAGGGGTGCTGTATGCAAGCCCTGACGGTCAGTTTTTAATGCAAGGTACGCTAATCGATTTAAACAACCGTAGTAATTTAACTGAGCAAGCGCTTAATGGTGTGCGTCAATCAGGGTTAAAAGAATACGAAGATTCAATGATTGTGTATAAAGCGCCAGAAGAAAAACACAGCATTACCGTGTTTACTGATATTAGCTGTGGTTACTGTCGTAAATTACACCGTGAGCTTGATGACTTACTTGAGTCGGGTATTACGGTTAAATACCTAGCATTTCCACGTGGCGGCCTGCAAGGATCAGGTTATGCTGATTTAATGAATGTGTGGTGTGCTAAAGATCAGCAAGAAGCACTTACTGAAGCTAAATCTGGTGCAGATACACAAATTGTAAAAGACTGTAGCGCACCCGTTGCAGAGCATTACCAATTAGGGCAAAGCTTTGGCATTAGTGGTACACCGGCTATTATTTTAGAAGATGGCACGATGATCCCAGGCTACCAACCAGCTGCCGCACTAAGCGCTGCGCTTGAGGCGAATAAAGCAGGTTAATTAAAAACCTGAGTACCTGTTTAAAAAGGCCTTTATGGCCTTTTTTTGTCTTTTTGTTATGAATATCATAAGTTAAAAACCAGCATGAAAAAAATGATCATTGCGCGAGAACCCGTTGACGACTCTCATCTACCTAGTCATCTACACCCTGTTATTAAGCAAATTTATGCCACGCGTAACGTCTGCCATGCTGATGAATTAAATAATAGTGCGGCCACTTTGCTCGACTTTAAGCTATTTAAAGATATAGACAAAGCCAGCCAATTATTAATTGATGCATTGCATGCACAAAGTAAAATACTAATTGTTGGCGATTTTGACGCCGATGGCGCAACCAGCACCGCCACCTTAATGCAAGGGTTGGCCATGTTTGGCTTTACCCATTTAGATTATTTAGTGCCAGACCGCTTTAGTTTAGGTTATGGCTTAAGCCCAGCATTGGCTGAGCAAATAGTCACTATGCAGCCCGATTTAGTGATCACCGTAGATAACGGTATATCGTGTATTGCAGGGATTGATATTGTTAAAGCCGCAGGCATTAAAGTGCTGGTTACAGATCATCATTTACAAGGCGAGCAACTGCCTAATGCCGATGCTATTGTTAATCCTAATCGTCATGACTGTGATTTTCCCTCTAAGTCGATAGCTGGTGTTGGTGTGGCGTTTTATTTGCTTATCGCATTGAGAAGTGCGCTGCGTGAACAAGGCTACTTTAACCAACATCCTATGCCAAATATTGCTGACTTACTCGATATTGTAGCCCTTGGTACGGTGGCCGATGTGGTGGCTCTGGATGCGAATAACCGTACGTTAGTGCATCAAGGCTTGGCACGTATTCGAAGTGGTAAAACCCGCCCAGGTATCACCGCACTGATTGAAGTGGCTAATCGCAATGCAGCTCGTTTGAGTGCCAGCGATTTTGGCTTTTCATTGGCGCCACGTTTAAATGCAGCAGGGCGTTTAGATGATATGAGCCTAGGTATAGCTTGCTTACTTAGCAACGACATAAATCAAGCAAGGCGCATAGCCGGTGAGCTTGACAGCTTAAACTTTGCCAGACGTGAAATTGAGCAAGGCATGCAAGTAGAAGCGCAAGCCGTGCTCGATAGATTGGCATTTAAAGAAGATAGTGTGCCTGATGCTATTTGTTTGTATCAAGACGATTGGCATCAAGGTGTTATTGGCATTTTAGCGGGGCGCTTAAAAGAAAAGTACCACCGCCCAACCGTGATATTTGCGGGTGGCGAAAACGGTGAAATAAAAGGTTCATGTCGCTCTATTGAAGGCTTGCATATGCGCGACCTGCTTGAAGGTTTAAACACTGCGCAGCCTGGTTTAATTAATAAATTTGGCGGCCACGCAATGGCGGCAGGTTTAAGTATTAACGAGCAGCAATTTGCTGAGTTCAAACGCGCATTTGATAGTGCAGTTAGCGAGCAACTCAGTGAAGAAAGTAAACGCTGTATTGTATTTACCGATGGTGAGTTACCTAATGATTGCTTTAGCATGGATTTTGCCCAGCTTTTAAAACAATCGGGCCCGTGGGGGCAGCAGTTTCCTGAGCCGATATTTGAACACACCTTTGAAGTAATCCAGCAGCGTATTGTGGGTGAAAAACACTTAAAGCTGGTATTAAAGCATCAGTCTGCACGCTTAGTGGATGCCATTGCCTTTGGGATAGATGTAAAAGCGTGGCCAGATACCGAGGCGCAGTTTGTTAAAGTAGCGTATCAGCTCGATATAAATGAATTTAGAGGTAAATTTAGCTTACAACTTATAGTTAGAGAGCTTGAAAAAGTGGGCTAAAAAATATCTTCAAACCATGCATAAAAGGCTAATAAAACGCGCGGTTTTTTGTTAAAATCGGGCGTTTTTATTATTTAATGATTTTTAATTGCGCTCGGTCTCTTTTTTAAGTGCGCAATAACCTAGCCATTTTGGAGTAATGTACATGTTTGAAGTGAATCCTGTGATTAATCAAATCAAGGAAATTCGCGAACGTACTGAACTGCTTCGGGGGTACCTTTGACTACGCTCTTAAACAAGAACGTTTAGAAGAAGTTAACGCCGAACTTGAAGATTCAGCCGTATGGAATGAGCCTGAGCGCGCACAAGCCCTTGGTCGTGAAAAGTCAGCACTAGAAGCCGTGGTTGAAACAATCGATAACCTTGTTGCTGGTACTGACGATGTTGAAGGTTTAGTAGAGCTTGCTGTTGAAGCTGAAGATCAAGACACCTTTGATGAAACACAAAGCGAACTAGCTGATTTAAACCAGCAGCTTGAAGGGCTTGAGTTTCGTCGTATGTTTTCAGGCTCTCACGATTCAAACGATGCCTACCTTGATTTACAATCAGGCTCTGGCGGTACTGAAGCACAAGACTGGTGTAATATTTTACTGCGTATGTACTTACGCTGGGGTGAAGCAAAAGGCTTTAAAGTAGAGCTTGTTGAAGCGACCGATGGCGATGTTGCTGGTATTAAAGGCGCAACGGTACGTTTTTCTGGTGAGTATGCATATGGTTGGTTACGCACTGAAACAGGCGTACACCGCCTAGTTCGTAAAAGCCCATTTGATTCAAGTGGCCGTCGCCATACCTCGTTTGCATCTGCGTTTGTTTATCCAGAAGTTGATGACAACATTGAGATTGATATTAATCCGTCTGACTTACGTATAGACGTTTACCGTGCATCTGGCGCGGGTGGTCAGCACGTAAATACCACTGAATCGGCAGTACGTATTACTCACGTACCAACCAATACCGTGGTGCAATGTCAAAACGAGCGTTCACAACATAAAAATAAAGCCCAAGCAATGAAGCAGTTAAAAGCGAAATTATTTGAGCTTGAGCTACAGCAGCAAAATGCTGAAAAGCAAAGCCAAGAAGACAACAAGTCTGATATTGGCTGGGGAAGTCAAATTCGTTCATACGTACTTGATGACTCGCGTATTAAAGACTTACGTACTGGCGTTGAAAACCGTAACACTCAAGCGGTACTCGATGGCGACCTAGATAAATTTATTGAAGCCAGCTTAAAATCTGGTTTATAACCACCAAGCTAAAAAAGAGCTAAAAAATGACTGATCAAATCCAAGACGAAAATAAGTTAATCGCTGAGCGTCGCGGCAAATTAGACGCTATTCGCGAAAATTGCCCAGCCAACGGTCATCCAAACCAATTCCGTCGTGAGCATTACACGGCAGATTTGCAGGCTGAGTTTGGTGATAAGAGTAAAGAAGAGCTAATCGAATTACAGCATGTGGTATCGATTGCAGGTCGTATTCTTGCTAAACGTGGTCCATTTATGTCTATTCAAGACATGAAAGGCCGTGTACAAGCATATGCCTCAAAAGACGTTCAAAAAGATTTAAAAGCAAAATATGGTCAGCTTGATATTGGCGATATTATTGGTGTTAAAGGCGCGCTGAACAAATCAGGTAAAGGCGATTTATACGTAGAAATGACAGAGTACGAACTGCTGACTAAGTCACTTCGTCCACTACCAGAAAAATTCCATGGCTTATCAGATCAAGAAACTAAATACCGTCAACGTTATGTTGATTTAATTACTAACGAAGCAACGCGTGAAACATTCCGCATTCGCTCACAAGTAGTTGAAGGCATTCGTCGCTTTTTAGCTGACCGCGATTTTATGGAAGTAGAAACGCCAATGCTACAGGTTATTCCTGGTGGCGCGACGGCACGTCCGTTTGTAACGCATCATAATGCGCTTGATATCGACATGTACTTGCGTATTGCACCAGAGCTTTACTTAAAGCGTTTAGTGGTAGGTGGTTTTGACCGCGTATTCGAAATTAACCGTAACTTCCGTAACGAAGGGTTATCGACACGCCACAACCCAGAATTCACTATGATTGAGTTCTACCAAGCGTACGCTGACTACATTGATTTAATGAACATCACCGAAGACATGTTACGTACAGTTGCAACTAATGTACTGGGCAGCCCAATTGTGGTTAACACCACTAAAGATGAAAACGGCGACGTTGTTGATTCAGTAGAGTATGATTTTGGTCAACCATTCACGCGTTTAAGCATGGCAGATGCTATCTTAAAATATAACCCTGAGTTTGATGCTGCAGTATTTAACGACCCAGAAAACCACTTTGAAGAATTAAAAGCGTACGCTAAACAAGTACACGTTAAAATTCCTGAAAACTGCGTATGGGGCCCAGGTAAGTTCTTATGTGAAATATTTGAAGAAACGGCTGAGCATATGCTTATCCAACCTACATTTATCACAGGCTACCCGTGGGAAGTATCTCCACTTGCACGTCGTAACGACGAAAATCCATTTGTAACTGATCGTTTTGAATTTTTTGTTGGCGGTCGTGAATTAGCAAATGGTTTCTCAGAGCTTAACGATGCACAAGATCAAGCTGAGCGTTTTACTCGTCAGGTTGAAGAGAAAGACGCTGGTGATGATGAAGCAATGCATTATGACGAAGACTACATTCGCGCACTTGAGTATGGTTTACCACCAACGGCAGGTGAGGGCATTGGTATTGACCGTTTAGTGATGCTATTTACTGACTCATCAACTATCAAAGATGTTATTTTATTCCCGCACATGCGCCCACAAGCTGACTAAGCTTGAAGGAATAAACTATAAAATTATTAACGCCGCTAATTAGCGGCGTTTTTTTTGCCTTATTGTTTGTGAGACATTGCCTAAACTTTATATTAGGGCTTTTAATTAATAAGTACTACACTGATAATAAAATGTAAGTACAAAGGGATATTAACCTTTAATTCAGTTTCATTATCATAAAGTTGCCTCACTGCTTAGCAACATTAAAGCAGTGCTATAACTTTTTGGTATGATTGTTTTTTAAACATTATGTTGTATTTATGTGAATTTTTTAGCTAAAATATGGCCGAAATTTGTACACGGTCATTCTTAGTCGTAAAAAATAAAAATTTCTAAAGGACTTAGATAAATAATATGAAAGTTAAACAAGTAGAATCTTTACCCGATGAGAGCACCACAGAGCAACAGCGACAAGCTTATTACCGCGCGTGCATTGCCGAGTTTCAAAAATTGGGCTACCAAGAGCAATATCTTGCTGAACTTACGGATGAACTAGTGCCAGTGATGGGTGTAAACTCAAGCACTCCAAATACCTAACCTGATTAATTTTCAAACTAATTACACTTTAAAACCAGACATGTGTGCAATCTATAGCCATATAGTCACTTTTGTCAGAAAAGTGTTTGACATATTTTCTGAAATCTTTATTATACGCCCCACAAGACGGAGAGGTGTCCGAGTGGCCGAAGGAGCTCCCCTGCTAAGGGAGTATAGAGTTTGTAGCTCTATCGAGGGTTCGAATCCCTCCCTCTC
>NZ_LKGQ01000011.1:0-126189 GCF_001401785.1 Pseudoalteromonas sp. P1-16-1b
TGGAGAGATAGGGATTTGAACCCTAGAGGGGCTATAAACCCCTGCCGGTTTTCAAGACCGGTGCATTCGACCACTCTGCCATCTCTCCGCACGGCCTGAATAATAGGGAAACCCTTGGGCTTTGTGAAGCTTTTTTTTCATTTTTTTGTTCAAGTGATTAAAAAACAACTAATTTGTTTAAACATAAAGCAATGAGAGCAAATCCTAACCGGCAAATGAACTTTTATTTAAATTTAGTTGTCTATTGATCTACAAAGGTTTGCCCAAACATATAAGAGTTGGTAATCTAATTTTAGTTAAATTACAGGAACTACTTAGTTTCACTTACAGGAGCTCTACAATGGCGTTTAATCAATCGTACAATACTGCAAAGCCGGTAATGTCGACCATTGAAACAAACAAAGTGCTTAAAAACACTTATTTCTTACTTGCAATGACACTTGCATTTAGTGCAGTCACTGCCGGTATTTCAATGGCACTGCAATTACCTTACTTTATGGGACTTGTATTCACACTAGTTTCATTTGGTCTACTTTTTGTTGTTAATAAAAAAGCAGATACAGCATCTGGTGTATTTTGGGTGTTTGCGTTTACAGGATTAATGGGAGCCGGCTTAGGCCCTCTACTAAATCACTACGCACAATTACCTAATGGCCCTATGCTAATTATGCAAGCGCTAGGTTCTACGGCGTTAATCTTCTTTGGTTTATCTGCTTATGCGCTTAACACTAAAAAAGACTTCTCATTCATGGGTGGCTTTTTAACTGTAGGCTTAATTGTGGTTATCGTGGCAAGTATTGTAAATATTTTCTTAGGTAGCTCGTTAATGTTTATGGTTCTAAACGCAGCAGTTGTATTAATCATGTCTGGCCTGATTTTGTTCGATACGAGCAGAATCATTAACGGCGGCGAAACAAATTATATCCGTGCAACTGTATCTTTATACCTTAGCGTATATAACCTATTTACTTCATTACTTGCCTTACTTGGCGCAAATAATGACTAATTAAATAGTTCTGTTAAAATAGCCCCTTTATTGGGGCTTTTTTATTGGAATAGTTTTGGCACGCTTTGTACTTTCTTTACATACTCCACCATCAGATCACGATACCACTCAACGTATTGTTAAGTTTGCTCATGCCTGCCTAGCGCAGGGACATAGCGTTGATGCGTTATTTTTATACCAAGATGCTATTTATCATGCTTCAACTCATTTTGAGTTAGCCTCAGATGAGTTAAGTACTCTCTCACTTTGGCAGCAACTGGCTGAAAAAAATATAAATCTAATGTTATGCGTTACTGCGGCTGAAAAGCGAGGCTTAGATATAAAAAATACCGGCGCATTTGCTGTTGCAGGCTTAGCTGAATTTGCCATGCTGGCCAGTGAAGCAGATAAATGGATACAATTTAAATGATTAATGTACTCGTAATTAGTCAGTCAAGCCCATTTGATGACATGCATATCCGCGATGCACTTGATATGACCCTTATTTTTGCTGCCGTAGATCAAAATATTAGCTGGTTGTTTAGCGGCCCAGCTGTGTTAGCGCTTAAAAAAAACCAAAAGCCAAATAGTTTAGGTATCAAAGATTTTTTTAAAAACATTAAAATGTTGGAAATCTATGATGTTGAAAATATTTACGTTTGTGAAAAGTCACTGATTGATTATGGTTTAAGTAAAAGTGAACTACTCATTGAGGCAAACATAGTAAACTTTAATGCCCAAAAACAGTTAATTCACAATCAGCAGCATGTGGTGACCCTATGAGTACTTTACATATTTTTTCAAAACCACTGAATTACTACAGTACCCACAGCTTAGACAATCTAATTATGCTCACAGACAGTGTTTTACTCGTGGGTGACGCTTGCTTTGCAAAAGGGCAATATAGACAATTTGCTGACTCACTTTATATTTTAAAAGATGATGCAGAAGCTCGAGATATATCATTAAATATGAACGACAAAGCAATTAGCTATGATGAGTTCGTTACCCTCAGTTTAACTGCAAAACAATCAATTACTTGGTGAACCATGTTGGAATTTAATAATCAAACAATAGACACTGATAAACAAGGTTATTTGCTAGATCATACTGTTTGGTCAAAAGAGTTAGCCAATGTTATTGCAGAGCAAGAAAACATCACATTAACTGAGCAGCATTGGGAAGTTGTTAACTTTGTGCGAGAGTTTTATCTTGAATATAACACTAGTCCAGCCATTAGAATGTTAGTCAAAGCCATGGCTAAAGCACTCGGTGAGGATAAAGGGAACAGCATGTACTTATACAAACTTTTTCCTAAAGGGCCAGCCAAACAAGCAACTAAAATTGCGGGTTTACCTAAACCTGCACGGTGTATTTAATGAAGCATAAAACTGAACATTCGCCCTCCTCAAAGGGTAAGCGCAATACAGGCCGTACTTACTCTCGAAGTGGTATCAATAAAAGGACAGTAAAAAGACCAATAAAGCCGGCAATAGCGCAGAGCGATAAAAAAGTCATTTTATTTAATAAACCTTATGATGTTCTTTGCCAGTTCACTGACGATCAAAATAGGCAAACATTGGCTAATTTTATTCCTATAAAAGATGTTTACGCAGCAGGTCGTTTAGACAGGGACAGCGAAGGGTTGTTGTTATTAACAAACTGCGGCAAGTTACAAAATACACTCACAGCGCCTGGTAAAAAAACCAACAAAACCTATTGGGTTCAGGTTGAAGGGACCCCAACACAAGCATCTATCGATGCTTTAAATAAAGGTGTCGAACTAAAAGATGGCATCACCTTACCCGCTGAAGTAACTTTAATGGATGAACCAGCGCTTTGGCCAAGAACTCCTCCTGTGCGAGAGCGTAAATCAATACCTACATCATGGCTAAGTATTACAATTAACGAAGGCAGAAACCGTCAAGTTAGACGCATGACAGCTCATGTTGGCCACCCTACTTTGCGTTTAATTCGCTACAGTATCGGTAAATACACGCTAGAGGGAATAAATAGCGGAGAATTCAAAGATATTGATAATTAACCATCAAGTTGTGTTAGGGTCTGTTGACCTTTCAAGGTTAAATTTGCAGCAGTCTGTTTGGTATTTAGGCAAGGCAAAGCCTATGTGGTGTGGTTATTCCCCATAAATAGGCGATAACGCAGCATCAATGCCAAACAGGCGCTGCCCTTTGGGTTCTGCCTAGGGGCGATTTACTCTTTGTTGCTCGGCTTTTACTTAGCCCACTAAGTTACAAACCTCGCGCCGCGATTAAACCGCCCCTAGTTTGAACAAATTTTAATCCGCAAAGGTCAACAGACCCTAATTATCTGTAGCTAAAGCAATACAATTTCTTCCTTGTTTTTTCGCGTAATAAAGTGCGTTATCTGCTTGTTTAAAAAATTGTGCATGATCGCTATCGTGTTCATGCTCTATGGTGTTTATTCCCATACTGACAGACAATATACCTGTAAAGCTGTCTTTGTGGGGAATGGCCATTTTTTCAATCGATTTTTGTATTTGTTCGGCAATAAATAATGCTCCTTGCTTACCTGTTTGAGGTAACAGCACGACAAACTCTTCTCCTCCGAATCGCGCTACAAAATCTTCTGGCCTGCAGACGGTTTCAGCTAATTTTTGCGCAACTTGAAATAAACATTTATCTCCTTCGAGATGACCATATCGGTCGTTATACTTTTTAAAATTATCGATATCAATAATGATCATCGAAAGCTCACGATGCTCGTTCGATAACTTGTTAAATTCAGACGTAAGTTTTTCATCAAAGCGACGCCTGTTGGCTATTTTAGTGAGTGAGTCTAAAAACGCCATATCACTGAGTATTTCTTGAGTTTTTAAACGCTCAGTAGCATCGTTGAATATAGCAATAAATTCTCCTTCAACACTGATACCAGAAACTTGCATCACAATTTCACTGCCATCTTTACAAGAAATCCTGTAATCATTAGCTGGAATATCATCATTATTTTGATTGGCTTGCTCAAGTGACTCCTGCCATAACGTTTGTGCAAATGTTCTGTAATCTTTTTCAGGGTAGGCTAATTTCCACCAAACATTAAGATTAGGTACGTCTTGTAACGTGTAACCAAATACATCAATAAAACGTTGGTTCACTTTTAAAATATCACCAGTTACCATACAAACATCACATACCGGTAAGGGTAGAATCGTGAATAACCGCGCATAATGACTCAACTCATGCTTGCGCATAGGGTGTTGGGTAGTGCTTATAACATTATAGTCTTGTTCTTTGTTTTCACGTTCAAGCGATACATTCATTGAAGCGACAAAATGCCACTCTACCCACCATTTCTCTAACTGGCTTAAAATTGCCTTTTGTGATGATTTTAAAGAGCCTAAAGAGGATTCTATAAGCCTAAACAGCTCAACAATCGGATTAGGCTCTTGATAAAGATAGGGAGCTGGCACAGTTATAATGTCATAAAATAACTTATAAGCTGATTCTTTGAATTGCTGTAGTGAATAATCGTCTTCAAAAGTAAGATTTGACACCGTTTTTTCGGACGCATTCAGCACAAACGACTTAACCAAATGTGATTGCGAGGCGTAATTCATATATTCATTCCATTGATTATATTTTAGGTTATTTAAGTATTTACGTGTTTAGATACTAATTAAGATATGGTAGGTAATCTCAAATGTAAAGTTTTGTTAATGAAGAATAGCGTTACATAATTAAATACGACAAAAGCAACTTACAAAGTATGAAGCCATCAATATAATTCATCCCTTTTCATTAGCCTAAAAATGAGTAAATTACACACCAAACTACGCCTTACTAACCATTGGATGGAAAAAGTTACAACAAAATCTATTCAATCCCCCATCCTCTCTTTAAGCACCAACAAAATACATGCTATAATCGCGGCCTTTCCAAGTTAACAGTAATCTGTATAAGCGAAATTATTCATGAGCGAAAATAGTCATATTAAAGTCATCGTTGGTATGTCCGGCGGTGTTGATTCTTCTGTATCTGCATATTTATTAAAACAGCAAGGCTACCAAGTAGAAGGCTTGTTTATGAAGAACTGGGAAGAAGATGACAATGATGAATATTGCGCTGCTGCTGAAGATTTAAAAGATGCACAAGCTGTATGTGACAAGTTAGGCATTGAACTTCATACCGTTAATTTTGCTGCTGAATACTGGGATAATGTATTTGAATACTTTTTAGCAGAATACAAAGCGGGTCGTACACCCAACCCAGATATAATGTGTAATAAAGAAATAAAATTTAAAGCGTTTTTAGAGTTTGCTGCGCAAGCACTTGGTGCTGATTTTATTGCAACTGGTCACTATGTGCGCCGAGAGCTACGCGATGACAAATACGTAATGTGCCGAGGCCTAGACGATAACAAAGATCAAAGCTACTTTTTGTATACACTAAGCCATGAGCATATTGCGCAAACACTATTTCCTGTCGGAGATATTGCCAAACCAGAAGTACGCCGCATTGCTGAAGAACAGGATTTAATTACCCATGATAAAAAAGACAGCACCGGCATTTGTTTCATTGGCGAGCGTAAATTCAAAGATTTTCTGCAAAAGTTTTTGCCTGCACAACCTGGAGTAATTGAAGACACCGATGGTAACAATGTAGGTGAGCATGAAGGCTTGATGTATCACACCCTTGGCCAGCGTAAAGGTTTATTAATTGGTGGCATGAAAGAAGGCTCGGGCGAACCATGGTACGTGGTAGATAAAGATATAGAACGAAATGTTCTTGTTGTTGGTCAAGGTAAAGATCACCCTCGCTTGTACAGTAACGGCCTTAATGCAAACCAATTACACTGGGTAGATCGTGTTGGCCCGCAAGGTACAACTCGCTGCACCGTTAAAACTCGCTACCGTCAAGAAGACTTAAGCTGTACATTACTCGTTGGAGAAGATGGTATGGCACGCGTATTGTTTGATGAGCCGCAAAAAGCCGTTACCCCAGGACAATCCGCCGTATTTTACGCTGATGAAGTCTGTTTAGGCGGTGGTATTATTGATTCGGTGATTAAGTAATGAATCAACATCAAGTCATGGCACTTGCTGCCATGTGCCAAGTAGCAAAACAAGTACAAAAGGTTGCTCAATACGGTCGTTGTGATGAACATGACTTATCAACGTTGTTATCAAGTATTGTGCAAACCTCACCCGCCTCTCCTGAGGATGTATACCAAGGCACACAAAATTTGCGTGATGGCTATAAAACATTAATGGCACAACTGAGTGCCGGTGCTCAAAAAGATGTTGAAATAGTTAAATACGTGGGTGGCTTAATGCAGTTAGAGCGAGCCCTTAGTGCCAATAGTAAGAGCCTCAATGAATTAGGTAAACGTATTGATGATATTCATCGTCGTTTAGATCATTTTGCTATTACCGATGACAGTGTTGTTGCCGGTTTAGCAGATATATACTCGTCGGTGCTAAGCCCCCTTGGGCACCGAATCCAGGTTTATGGTAAACCCGAGTTATTAAAACAGCAGCTCACTCAAAACAAAATCCGTGCGTTACTTTTAGCCGGTATTCGTAGTGCAGTATTATGGCGTCAAATGGGCGGCAAACGTCGTCATTTCTTTTTTGCAAAAAGAAAAATTCTCGCCATTGCTAAAACAAAAATTTAATTATCGTTCAAACTAAAATTTAGGAGTTATTATGGAGCTTTCAGCGTTAACGGCTATCTCTCCGGTTGATGGTCGCTACGGCAGCAAAACCACTGAACTACGCAGTATTTTTAGCGAATTTGGATTAATCAAATACCGTGTAACCGTTGAAGTGCGTTGGTTGCAAGCGTTAGCTGCAGCAAGCGATATAAAAGAAGTCCCAGCTTTAAGCGAGCAAGCAAACGGACTATTAAATGCTATCGTCGATAACTTCTGTGAAGCCGATGCGCAGCGTGTTAAAGACATTGAACGCACCACTAACCATGATGTAAAAGCCGTAGAGTACCTACTAAAAGAAAAAGTAGCTGATAACGCTGAATTACATGCCATTAATGAATTTATTCACTTTGCATGTACATCTGAAGATATTAATAATCTATCTCACGGTTTAATGTTAAGTGAAGCACGTAACAATGTTATTTTACCTTATTGCGATGAGCTATTAAGCGCAATTAAAGAAAAAGCTGTTGAATACAAAGCCATTCCAATGATGACTCGTACGCATGGGCAACCTGCAACCCCATCAACTATGGGTAAAGAGTTTGCAAACGTATACATGCGTTTAAAGCGTCAACGTGATCAAATTGCCCAAGTAGAAATGCTAGGCAAAGTAAATGGTGCTGTAGGTAACTACAATGCTCACCTAAGTGCTTACCCTGATTACGACTGGCATACTCACGCAGATAAATTTGTAGCTAGCCTAGGTTTAACACTTAACCCGTTTACCACACAAATTGAACCGCATGACTACATTGCAGAACTATTTGATGCTATTGCGCGTTTTAATACTATATTGCTCGATTTTGACCGCGATATGTGGGGATACATTGCGCTTAATCACTTCAAGCAAAAAACCATTGCTGGTGAAATTGGCTCATCAACTATGCCACATAAAGTAAACCCTATTGATTTTGAAAACTCAGAAGGTAACTTAGGTTTAGCTAATGCCATATTAGGTCACTTAGCGCAAAAGCTGCCTGTTTCTCGTTGGCAACGTGATTTAACTGACTCAACCGTATTACGTAATTTAGGTGTAGGTATGGGTTATGCTGTTATTGCATACCAATCTACACTTAAAGGTGTAAGCAAGCTAGAAGTTAACGAACAACGTTTAGCCGATGAGCTTGACCAAAACTGGGAGCTACTAGCAGAGCCAATCCAAACAGTAATGCGTAAATACGGCATTGAAAAGCCATATGAAAAGCTAAAAGATTTAACGCGTGGTAAACGTGTAAATCAAGAAATTATGGCTGATTTCATTGATGGTTTAGATTTACCAGACGCTGCAAAAGCAGAAATGAAAAAGCTAACCCCAGCCAACTACATTGGTCGCGCTGTTGAGTTTATTGATGATTTAGTTTAATTACTCAAATCTACTAATAAAAAGCGAAAGGTACCTGCCTTTCGCTTTTTTCATTTAGGTCTTAACGTTATAGGCATTCTATGTATCAATTAAAAATAAATGAATTATCTGAGCAAGCGTTTTTAAATCAATATTGGCAAAAAAAGCCACTGTTAATCAAAAGAGGTTTTAGTGACTTTAAAGATCCTCTTGATGCCAATGAACTGGCAGGCCTTGCCATGGAAGACAGCATAGAGTCGCGTATTATAACCAACCATAACCAGCAATGGCAGTCCCATCAAGGGCCGTTTGAAGATTTTGAAATACTCACCGATGAGCACGCTACTTTATTAGTGCAAGCAGTCGATCATTGGCACCCAGAAGCCGCACAATTGCTTGAACCATTTCGTTTTATTCCTAACTGGCGTATAGATGATTTAATGATCAGCTACTCAACCCCTGGCGGTGGTGTTGGACCGCACTTGGATCAATATGATGTATTTATTATTCAAGGAGAAGGCAAACGCCATTGGCGAGTAGGCTTACCTGATGCCTCATTAAAGCAATTTGCTCAAAATAAAAGCTTGTTACAAGTTGAAGCCTTCACCGCAGTAATTGATTGTGTTTTAGAGCCTGGTGATATCTTGTACATACCACCAGGTTGTCCGCATGAAGGCTATGCCATTGAAAATGCTTTAAACTACTCGGTCGGATTTAGAGCACCTAATCAACAAGATTTACTGTCTAGCTTTGCAGATCATATTATTGACACAGAAAGCGGTCAAAAACGTTACACGGATCATACCCTCGCGCTACGTGATTCAAAAGGTGAGCTTACGCAAAGCGAAGTTGATAAAGTAAAAACGTTAATGCAGGCTTTAATAGAAAACGACAGCTTATTTAAAAATTGGTTAGGAAACACATTAAGTCAACCTAAGCATGATATGGATTTAGCCCCTGAAGAAAACCCGTTTAGTACAGCTGAAATTATGCAACAACTTGACAGTGATATGACATTTGAGCGTCTTGGTGGCACGCGTGCAATTTACCAATGCATCGGTGATGAGCTGCTTTTAAGTGTTAATGGCGAAAACTACCCTTTACCGCTATCTGATTTAGAGGCTGTAAAACAGCTAACTGATTTTATTGAATTTGATAGCAGCTTGCTGAATTCAACCACACCTAGCCTAGATTTTATCGAAACCTTTACTACACTGGTTAATGAGGGTATTTGGTTTAGCTAGGAGGAGGCTATGGTTTATACTGTTGACAAAGTTGATTGGCAAAGTGAAAAAGATCAACTTCAACAAATAAGAGAGCGTGTTTTTGTTTACGAATTACATATTCCAAAGAATATTGAATTTGATAGCTTAGATGCGCTCGCTCAACATATTCTGGTTACCGATAATATGCACTCACCTGTTGCCACAGGTCGATTATGTAATGATGGTTTAATAGGAAGAATTGCCGTACTACCCCAGCACCGCAATCGCAACGTTTATAAATCTCTACTTAATTTCATTGTAAAGCTTGCCGCAGAGCAAGGTATTGAGGCTGTCAGTATTAACTGTATTTTAAATGAAGTAGAACGATTCAAAAATAACGGCTTTACTGTGCAAGGGCACGTTTTTATGGAAGCTGGCATTCCAAGACAGAGAATGGAATGCCCCATCACATGCTTTGAAACACGGCCATTTACTTTAGTGCATTAACCAAAAAACGAGCCATTTGGCTCGTTTTTTACTTTATTCTTGTCGGTAATCTTTGAAGAACCGCTGCATTTTCATCATCGCACTGCTTAAATCATCTTTATTAGGTAAAAACACTAATCTAAAATGATCGGGATCTGGCCAGTTAAAAGCGCGCCCATGTACTAATAATATTTTTTCTGCCTTTAACAAGTCAAACATCATTTGTTCATCATTTTTAATATTAAACAATTTTGTATCAACTTTGGGAAATGCATACAGCGCCCCTTTTGGCTTTTTACAGCTTATCCCCTCAATTGCATTTAATCCACGCCAAGCAATATCTCGTTGCTCGTATAAACGGCCTCCGGGGTCAATTAAGCTATCAATGGATTGTACCCCACCCAATGCTTGCTGAATGGCATATTGAGCAGGGACGTTTGCGCATAAACGCATTGAGGCAAGAATATCGAGGCCTTTAATTAAATCTGTCATTAAGGCAGTGCGCCCGCTTAACACCATCCAACCCATTCTAAGACCAGCGGCGCGATATGTCTTAGCTAAACCGTTAAACGTAATAATGGGAATATCGTCGCACAATGCACCAATAGAAGTATGGGTAACGCCGTCGTACAGAATTTTCTCGTATATTTCGTCACTTAACAGTAAAAGCTTGTGCTCTCGGGCAATGTTGATCAATTCTTGAAGCAAGGCATCACTGTACACAGCCCCTGTTGGATTATTAGGGTTTATTAACACCAATGCTTTAGTTTTTGAGGTGATTTTGCTTTTAATATCATCAATATCAGGAAACCAATCTTGCTCTTCATCACATAAATAGTGAACAGGGTTACCGCCTGCTAACTTTACCGACGCAGTCCAAAGCGGATAATCGGGTGCAGGAATTAATACTTCATCGTCATTATTTAACAACGCTTGAGTGACCATTTGAATCAGTTCACTCACACCGTTACCAATGTAAATATTATCAACGTCTAAGTTGTGTAAACCACGCTGTTGGTAATGCTGATAAATAGCAACACGCGCAGAGTAAAGCCCTTTAGAATCACAATAGCCTTGAGCAGAATATAAATTACGAATAATGTCGCGGTGCATATCTTCTGGCATATCAAAACCAAACGCCGCGGGGTTACCAATATTAAGCTTAAGTACTTTTTGGCCCTCATCTTCCATTTTTTTAGCTTGCACTAAAACGGGGCCACGGATGTCATAACAGACGCCGTCTAATTTATGACTCTTTTTTATTTCTGACATTGTTACCTCTAAAGAGCAAGTTAGCCTTAAGACTAACTCAGTAAAGCCTTGAATTACTAGGGGAAATTAAGCGCTTAAAACTGAAAAAAATTCACGTTAACACTTTATTCTGTTCTTCATTAAACGGGTTTATCGCTGAGCGTGCCACTCATTTAATTTTGCTTGCGAGCCAGTAACTTGCGCCATTAAATTATTTGCTGCATCAACAACCTGCTCGTCATTCCCATTATTTAAATTATATTCAATTAAACGTGCTACCTCGGCTAAACTTGCCGCTCCAAATTGAGCCGCATTTGATTTAAGGCTATGAGAATGGCGAATTGCAGCCTCTTTATCTTGGCCAAGCGCTGCAATAGTTTCGTTCCCTAAGCGCTCAAATTCCGCACAACAAAATTCCAGCGTATCTGGAAATTGTTCACCTAATAGCGATTCCATACTTTCTAAAGCGGATTCGTCGATACTGATTTCTGTCATATTGATGCCCTATAATGCGTTCCTGCAATTTATATTTCATCTCTTACTCTATATCTAAGCACAAAAAAAACCAACTTTATTAATGCAAAAATGTATAATTAAGTTAAATGTATTAATCGAATGGTTAGCTTATGGCACGTGCCCTTTGTGAACGCTGTAATTTTTCGCTAAGCACCTGTATTTGCAATGCAATCACCTGTGTTGATAATCAAACTCAGGTTGTTGTGTTACAGCACCCCAGTGAAGCAAAAATTAGTAAAAATACGGCACAGTTATTGGCATTAAGTTTAACGCGATGCAAAATAATTATAGGCGAAAATAATCAAGATTTTGCTTGCTTGCAAAAGCTGCCGCTCAGCTCGACGGTGTTACTCTATCCAAACGAGGACGCAATTGAGTTAGATGTAGCTAATGACAATGAAAACGTGCGACCCATTACACATTTAATAGTGCTCGATGGTACATGGAATAAAGCCTTTAAAATTTTGCAATTAACCCCACTATTACAACAGTTTAAAACAGTAAGCTTTCGCCAAATTCCCACGAACCGTTATACTATTCGTAAAGCCCCAAGAGCAGATAGCTTGTCAACCCTAGAGGCAGTAGCGCATAGTTTGTTGCTTATTGAAGCAATAAATCCAGCACCCTTGTATGGTTTATTAAATGAATTAATTACCAAACAAACCCAACATATGCCCGCTCACGTAAAAGCACGTTACCTGTAATTAAAAATGAAATAACCAATGCGTAATACCCCTTCTCGATTAAAGCGTGGATTTTCACGCCAAGGCCCTGACTATCGTTTTGACGACCAAGTTGATTTTAGCGATATTAGAACGACTTTTGGTTTTCGTTCGATGGTAGTTGGTAAATGGGTGACTAAAGAAGAGCGATTTATTAGTGCCAATCTAATTTATGATGCGCTAGCTGATTTAGCGCAAATTTTACATTTACCGCCAACAGCAATTGGCCTTCGCGGTAAGCTTAACTTTGCCTTTGGTCACGGTGGGCAAAAAGGCGTGCAAGCACACTATAATGCTTACGATCAAACTCTCGCACTGGCAAAAAACGCAGGCGGCGGTGCTTTAGCCCATGAGTGGTTTCATGCATTTGATCATCATATTAGTGAGCATTTATTTAAATCAAAAACTCGGTTTGGTTTCGCCTCTAAGTTATGGTTATCAAACTCTCCCGATTTGAGCCATCCACTTAATGATGCACTTAATCAATTTTATAAGCGGGTATTTTTAGCGCGAAACGGGGAAGATGCGAATGAATTTGTACAACGCTGTATCGCGTTTGATAAGGCACACAAGCAGCAATACATGAGTATGCCAGAGGAGCTTGCAGCTCGGTGTTTTGAAGCCTGTATAAATCAGCACCAAACAATAAAAAATAGCTTTTTGGTCAGTGGATTAAGCAGTAATAATTTAATTTACCCTGAGCTTAGCCAAACGCTACAAGCCAATGAAGCACTTAACCAATATTTTCAATTATTAGGTTACGCGCTTCATCAACAAACATAGTAATCGTTTCTAAAAATCAGAATTACTATTTATCATCACTGATACGACTTGCCACCGCGCTATTCTGATCTTTATATTTTGCATCAACACGGGTGTTATACGGGTTTTCACATGGACCGGTGAGCGTTTCAAAGCTCATTGCACCAATCTTCATCATGGGTCTAAGTGCAAGTGGCAGTTTACCCGAGTTATAAAACTCTAAAACAATATTACCACTCCAACCAGGGTCGATTCTGTGTGCGGTTACATGCACCATTAAACCTAAACGTGCCAGCGACGAACGCCCATCTAACCAGCCAACAATATCTGCAGGTAGGGTTACTTTTTCATAGGTTATTGCTAATGCAAGCTCGCCGGGGTGTAAAAAGAATGCTTCGCCTTCATCTAGTACAATTTCGTCGCTCATAATTGATTCTAAGGCTTTATTAAGCTGATCTTTTGGACCACTTAAGTCAACAAAAGCGGCATTATGGGCATGAAAAGTTCTAAACTTATTACCCAAACGAAGATCCGCAGTCACCCCAGAAATCATTTCACTGGTCGGGGCGGGCTCAATAACAATGCGCCCGTCGTTTAAATATTCTTTTATATGTGTATCTGAAAGTCTCATTTTTAATCTTCCGTAATCACAACTTCAATCGCGTTGTGATGTTGTTGATAATAAAGCGTACTGGCGATGAGCCGTGCGGCTGCACTGTAAGTTTCACTTATAGCGGCACTTGCATCATTGGCAATCAATTTACCTTGTTCAGAGGATTCTCTGATATTAATCGCAAGCGGAATATGTGAAAGCACAGGAACACCATGCTTCATGGCTAATTTTTGTGCGCCATCTTTACCGAATACATGATTAGCTTCGCCGCAATGTCCGCAAATGTAATGGCTCATATTTTCAATTAAACCAAGCACTGGCACGTTTACTTTATTAAACATAGCAATGCCTTTTTGCGCATCTGCCAACGCTAAGTCTTGTGGCGTTGTAACAATTACAGTGCCACTGGCAGGTACTTTTTGGCTCATGGTTAATTGAATATCGCCAGTGCCTGGGGGCATATCGACGATTAAGTAATCAAGCTCACCCCAATCGGTTTCATTTAATAGCTGACTAAGCGCGCCTGAGGCCATAGGACCGCGCCATACAGTTGCATCGTCGCTAGGCACTAAAAAGCCAATAGATTGCGCTTTAATACCGCTGGCATCAAATGGTTGTAATTGTTTGTTGTCTTTAGTGACAGGCTCACTGCCTACCAAACCTAACAACATAGGAATAGACGGTCCATAAATGTCGGCATCTAAAATGCCTACTTTAGCGCCCTCGTTTTTAAGCGAACCGGCAAGATTTACAGCCGTAGTAGATTTGCCTACCCCACCTTTGCCTGAGGCCACTAAAATAATGTGCTTTATGGCTTTAAATTTTGCAGGCTCTTTAAGTGCCACAACCGCACTTACATTTACCTCGATTTTAAGTCGCTCAGCTAAAAAATTAGCAACATGCGGCATTTCAGATTGCGCGGCAAAAGGAAGAGTGAGTTTAACAATAATTGATTTATCGGTGTTTTGAGTAATATCAGCAATAAAATCTTGCTCAATACCCACAGCAAAAGCGGCACTGCGATAGGCCGCTAAAGCAGAAATAATCGGTTGTTTTTGCACCGATTTAGCAGAGAATAGTTTCGACAGTCCAAACATAGCAATAAAATAGCGTTTCTTTGATGAAAAGTGCCACGGAATTATGTAACATTCAGGGCATTAACACCAGTCAATTAGTAAATATCAATAAGCAGTGTACTCTGTTACTACCGCGCTTATCGATAATGTAATAATTTTCATCTGTTCCTAGCTAGGAACGCTTAATTTGGAATGATTATGGCACAGCGAAAGATCCTGATTACTAGCGCATTACCTTATGCCAATGGCCCTACCCATTTGGGGCATTTATTAGAGTATATTCAAACTGATATTTGGTCGCGTTTTCAAAAACTACAAGGCCACGAAGCATACTACGTGTGCGCCGATGATGCTCATGGCACACCTATTATGCTTAATGCGCAAAAGCAAGGGATCACGCCAGAGGAAATGGTTAAAAACGTTAGCATAGAACGCCAACGCGATTTTGCTGATTTTAATATCAAATTTGATAATTACCACAGCACTCACAGCCAAGAAAATAAAGAATTTAGTGAGCTTATTTATAACCGCCTTAACGATGCCGGTCATATTAAAAAGCACACTATTTCTCAGTTATTCGATCCAGAAAAAGGTATTTTTCTGCCAGACCGCTTTGTTACTGGCTCCTGCCCTACCTGTAAATCAGAAGATCAAAACGGTGATAGCTGTGATGCCTGTGGCGCAACTTATAGCCCAACAGAGCTAATCAACCCACGCTCTGTCATGTCGGGTGCTGAGCCTATTTTAAAAGATTCTGAGCATTACTTTTTTGACTTACCAGCCTTTGAAGGCATGCTTAAAGAATGGCTACACTCAGGCACAATCCAGCAAGAAATGGCGAACAAGCTAGATGAGTGGTTTGCCGATGGTCTTCAGCAATGGGACATTAGCCGTGATGCACCTTATTTTGGTTTTGAAATTCCAAACGCACCAGGTAAATATTTTTACGTATGGCTAGATGCGCCTATTGGTTATATGGCGAGCTTTAAAAACTTATGTGACAAACAAGGCATCGACTTTGATGCGTTTTGGCAAGAAGGGTCTGACGCTGAGCTTTATCATTTTATTGGTAAAGACATTATCTATTTCCACAGCCTGTTTTGGCCTGCGATGTTAGAAGGCGCTCAATTTAGAAAGCCTACTAACGTATTTGCCCATGGATTTGTTACTGTTAATGGCGCGAAAATGTCTAAATCAAAAGGCACGTTTATTAAAGCGCGTACTTATTTAGATAACCTAGATCCTGAATTTTTACGTTATTACTACGCAGCTAAACTTAACAGTGGTATTACCGATTTAGACTTAAACCTTGAAGATTTTGCACAGCGTGTAAATTCAGACTTAGTGGGTAAAGTAGTTAATATTGCGAGCCGTTGTGCTGGCTTTATTACTAAAAAGTTTGACGGTAAGTTAAGCGACACAATTCTGGAACCACAACTGCTTGCTGAATTTCAAAATGCCTCAGCCACTATTACTGAACATTACGAAAATCGTGAATACAGCCGCGCAATTCGTGAAATTATGGCGCTTGCTGATAAAGCAAATCAATTTATTGATAATGCTGCGCCTTGGGTGCTTATTAAAGACGAGTCTAAGCAAGAAGAAGCGCATCAGGTATGTTCGTTAGGACTTAACTTATTCCGCGTACTGATCACTTACTTGAAGCCTGTACTGCCTGGTATGGCGACAAATGTTGAAGCCTTTTTAAATGATGAGCTTACATGGCAAGGTGTGCAAACTGCACTAATAAGCCACCCTATCAATAAATTTAAGCCGTTAATGCAACGTGTTGAAATGGACAAAGTGAATAAAATGGTTGAAGAATCAAAAGAAAGCTTAATCGCTGAAAAAGACAAAATCGATCCTAATAGCCCACTGACAAAAGAGCCTATCGCAGCTGAGATTGAATTTGATGACTTTGCAAAAGTAGATTTACGCGTTGCTAAAATTGCTAAAGCAGAGCACGTAGAAGGTGCTGACAAACTGCTTAAGTTAACTCTTGATTTAGGCGGCGAAACACGCCAAGTATTTGCAGGCATTAAATCAGCCTACGCACCAGAAGACATCGAAGGAAAGCTAACCGTGATGGTTGCTAACCTTAAACCACGTAAAATGCGCTTTGGAATGTCTGAAGGCATGGTACTTGCCGCAGGCCCTGGCGGTAAAGAAATATACATTCTTAACCCAGACGATGGTTCAGAGCCTGGTATGCGAGTAATGTAAACTCTGCTCTAGTTTAAAAAAGCCGCTAAATATTTAGCGGCTTTTTTATTGTTGACGTTATTTAGCTAAGGCGACTACTTTTGCCAAATGAATCACTAAGCATTGGGAGCTAATATAGATAAACCAATTTATATAGCGCACCTGAGGATAAAAACCTTGCCCTTGGTTACCATAAATCCAAAAAGCACCAATAATGGCATCGGCCAATGCAGCAAGGAAAAGCCCTAAGCTCACCCACATTATTGGTTTGGGCGCATGAAACCCACCATAAGCAATAACCAACATAAGGCCCATAAGCGCCACGGCAGTTACCACCACACTATAAACGCCGGTCATAGCTAAAATAGGTATACCAGCCCCATCAAGGTACATAGTTGCGAGCGACGTAGCACTTATCACCAGTACAACAAGCATAAAAAGTACGCTTTTTAATCGCGATATAGCTTGCTGCCTTTTATAGGCCAACACACAGGCTAAAAATAAAAGGCTGTAGCCAGGTGCAAAAAATAAAATTGAATCAATTAAGTAGTCATGCTTTATTAACGTTGCATAGCGATGATAGTGTTGGGATAGGTTAAAGTTTATTACATCCCCTACTGTGCACAGCATTAAAGCTGCGCTACATAGAACCGCTATAAAGCGTAACTGCTTATCTTTAAACTGATGAAATACCCAAGCAGAAATTGCCACACTATTAAACATCAGCAAACACAGCGAGCTCACTGTTAAGAACAATAAAATTTCTTTATTGTTAGGTGTAAAAAGTCCTATCAACATCACAACCAAAGCGCATAGCCAAGCAATAAAAGAAATAACTTGATGAGGGTGTTTTATAGTTATGTAATTGATTGCACTATCCAAGTTTGAAATTCATAAATTTAATTTAGCAAATTATTATCGCTTAGGGTTTATTTTTTTATGCCCCGTTTGCATTTCTTTTTGTGTTTTTAGCCGACATTGTGCCAACTGCTCAAGTCGAATAGCTTTAATTGCCGCCAAGGGGTCATCAGCACTAAGTCCACCAGCATCATAGGTGTTTTGTTGATTTATTACTTTATTATCATCTTGTTTAGTATACATATTATTCTCACTTGGGACCGTTTATCGATTTTAGCCGCGGTACATCGAATAAAAAAGTGCTGAAACACTGTACGATTTAGTTGAAAAATACCTGACACTCTATATATTAGTAGTTACTAATATTAAGGGGCCTATTATGCGCATTATTTTACTTTTTTCCAGTTTATTTATTTCATCCGCTGCTTTTGCTAACAATGTTGACGATGCGCGCAAAACTATCAAGGCATTTTCAACTGATTTAAGACAAGTACTGGTTAGCACAATGCAACAAAATGGACCTATAGCAGCAATAAGTGTATGTAATACAGCCGCACCCGCTATCGCTTCACAACACAGCAACAGTACATGGCAAATTAGCCGCAGTGCGTTAAAAACACGTAACCCAGATAATCAACCCGATGAATGGTTAAGAAATGTTTTATTAAACTTTGAACAACGTAAGCTCAATGGCGAGCCTATAGCAAAAATAGAACACCAAACACAAAGGTCAGATGGCTGGTATTTTATAAAAGCGATCCCCACTCAAAAGGCGTGTTTAGCATGTCATGGCAGTGACATTGCCCCCGCAGTTTCTAAAAAAATAGCGACTTTATACCCTAATGATCAGGCAACTGATTTTAAACTGGGTGACATTCGTGGCGCATTTGTAGTTAAAAAAGCCGATTAAAAAGCACCAACAGTAATTACTGTCATTAAGCATTAGCTGCGTTTCGTTTTCTTTGGGCAACATATAAAGTATACGGCAACATTACGAGCTGATTTAATATGATAGCTAATATCAGCGCAAACAATAATGCACTGGTGGTTAAAGGGATCCCTAACTTAAAGTTATTGAGTGTATTTTGTAATCTTTCAAAACGATCAGGGGAGAATATATACAGCAATTTTTGCACTAAATTACCTTGCTCAAATAGCTTCATACCTTGATTTAAGTCTGCGAATAGCATCAAGGTTTGCTGTTTTTGTTCTGCATCGGCTCTGACACTCGGTTCCGTGTTTTCTAAATGACGGTTTATCATTGCTTGTGTGCTAGAAAATTTATATTGCTTTGCTGTATCTGCATAGCCATCAACTTGCCACTTGGTCGCATGATACAAGCCCGCTAAATGTTGTTGGTAATGATCACTTAGCTGCGGTAGTTGCAATGCAATAATAAAAGCGCAAGCAAATATTAATTTATCGAACATGTTAACGATCATCATAATCCTTTGTGCTGCTCTAATTTAAACAGATAGATGGTGTTACTATGCTATACCATTTACTTAGTTAAGTGACTTACTTTTATGTAGATAAATTTTATCGAGAGAAAGGTAAATAGTTATTTCAGCTCGTAAATAATAATCCTTAACGTGATAAATGGTAGTATAAGTATGATTTCAATACCAAAGCGCTAAGTTTTTATTGATCACCTTAATGTTTACGTGTTGCTAAAATAGCAACATTTCTGTAGATAAAACCCCGTGAATAGCTGAAACACTTACTAGAACGAGCATAAAGTATTAATACCTAATTCTAAATGCCCTCTTTAATACTAGTGATTTTTACACTATATTAAAAGATAATTAAGCGTCTGTTAATATTGAGAAAGAGTTTGTGGAAGCGAATAAAAATAATACCACTGTTGAAGAGAAAGCAACTGAAGATCAAAAAAAGTTTTTCCTCGATTTACTTCCAGGGAAATTAATTGATATACAATTTAACAACCCTATTCAGGTTCGCTTTAAACTCACTTTAATCGGCTACGACACCGGTAAATATTTAATATTAAAATACCCTGCTCAAGCAGGTAAAAACGACTACAGCGATATTTTAGTTGAAGGTAATGGCGCCATTGTTCGTTATATCATCGAAGATGAGCGCGGTGAATGTGTGGCTTTTTCTACCAGTATATTAGCGATTTCATTTCGCCCTGAACGCTTAATTTATCTAGCGTACCCTAAAAAAATCGAAAGCCGTCAATTACGTGAAACTAGCAGACTACCGACTCATATTCCAGCTAAAATAAGTTTACACAAAGGTGATATAGACGCCGATAATAAGAGCTTATTGCATGGGTTAATCATTGATATTTCACCCAGTGGCTGCCGTTTTGCGATACATGTGAGCTCTGGATTTGTAGCGCTAAAAAAACGCCAAGTATTTGTGCATATTTTGTCTCCGATAGACAATAAGTCTGTCATAGTCACGTCCTATATCAGAAATAATCAAATGAAGGGGAATCGCCTTAGTGTTGGTATCGAGTTCGATGCATCAGAGCAAACTAAGCTAAATGAGCTACTCGAAGCGTATTCAATTGATATAGACTAGAAAAATCACAAACGAATTAAGGCTAACACCTTATGGTTAGCCTTGCTAACAGCAGTTCTATTACTCTAAAGGTTTTAAAAATCTTTCTGTTCTAGGTAAATAATAGTTATCGTAATCAAGCGATACAATCACACGCTCGGCTTTACCTAGTAATTCATCACGTGGGATGAGCCCTATTACTCTAGAATCTGCACTATTATCACGGTTATCACCCATGGCTAAATAGTAGTGTTCAGGAATTGTTATTTCATCAAAGCTCGATAAACGTGATGGTGTATTACTAACGCGGATTGAATGCTTATAACCATTTAAGTTTTCTATTTTATCTGAAGAAGTCGTCTTACTTTGCAAATGTGTGTAATTAAGCTTTTCGCCGTTGATTATAAGTTCATTATTTTTAAGTACAATAGTATCTCCAGGTACACCTATTACTCGCTTAATCAAACGGTTATCCGCTACTTTCGAGTCAAATACAATAATATCGCCAGTTTGTGGGTCCCCCATTCTCAACAGGGATACATGCGTAAATGGTATACGTAAATCATACGCCATTTTATCGGTAAGGATTCGATCGCCTTCTTCAATAGTTGGTTTCATTGAACCTGTTGGTACTTCATACCAATCGGCGACGGCACTTCGAAATACACTCATTAAAATAATGAATACAATTAAAGAACGATTATTTTTCCAAAATTTATAAAGTCGCTTCATGTTTTGTCTCTGCTATGGGTTAAGTATTTATTTGACTGTATAAACGCAGAGCCGTTCAAAGGAGTGTGTAACAAAACATGTTTAATGATAGAAACATGTATAAAACATGCCTCTAAAGATGGTTTACTGCTGATTTAACTTGTCTTTCGCTTCTTGTACTTTTGCAAAATCAAGACCTAATTCATCAGTGGCTTCTTTAATCAAATGCGGTTGAGTCATCACCACAGCCATTAGTTGCTGAAGCTTTTCAGGTGGTATGCCCAGCTCTTGCACTAATGCCATAGCCATCATTGGGTTTTGGGTAAATGCTTCAAACAACGCAGCTACTTTTTCATCACTAACGTTGTGCTCTTTTAATATTGCAATAATTGGATTCATTATTTGCCTTAATATTTTATAGTGTTCACTAAATTATATGGGCGCACAGCCTAATTAACAATATTAATCCCGCTGTGCTTGCTTATATCATTCAACCAGTAGCACAACTTTACCTGAGTTTTCATTACCCTCTAAAATGGCATGAGCCTCACTGGCTTGCTTCCATGACATGGTTTTATAAATATTAAAGTCATAGTTCTGATTGGCAATATCATCGTAAAAACGCGAGACAAAGGCATCTCTCAGAGCTCGTTTAAACTCAATACTGCGATTACGTAGTGTTGATGCATGAAACGAAATCCGCTTTTGTAATAAACGTGCAAAGTCTACTTCTGCAAAGCGCCCGTCTAAAAATGCCAGCATAATAATCTGACAATCCATTGCGGCCACTATGGCATTTTTATTTAAATAGCTACCAGAAACAGGGTCAACAATTGCGTTTGCAGTTAGCTTATTTGATTTCATATACTCAACAAAATCAGTGGTTTTATAATTAATTACGTGGTCAGCACCCAACCTTTTAGCATGTTCACACTTTTCATCCGAACCCGCGGTAATCACTACTTGTGCACCAGCACTTTTTGCCATCTGAATAGCCGCACCACCAACACCACTGGCACCGGCATGAATAAGCGCCGTTTGCCCTGATTGTAACTTGCCTAATTCAAATAGCGCACCAAAGGCTGTTAAATACACTTCGCTTATAGCAGCACCTTGCGCCATAGAGATATGATCGGGCAATATCATTAACTGCTGCGCATCTACTGCGACGTATTCACTGTAAGCGCCACCAGCACATAAAGTAAAAATACGCTTACCGAGCCATTTAGGGTCTACCTCACTGCCAAGCTCACACACGGTGCCTGCACACTCAAGTCCTAAAATAGGGCTATCTCCTTCAGGAGCAGGATACTTACCTTGACGCTGCATACAATCAGCGCGGTTTACCCCAATCGCTGCCACTTTTACTAGCACTTCATTGTTATTAACCTTTGGTTTATCGGTTTTCGAAAACGCTAACTGCTGCTCATGATGTGAAATGTACTGCATAAGTCTCCTTGTATTGGGTTTATTTGATTTTTCGCCACACTTCGGCTTCAACTAGCTGGCCATTATCTGTAAGAGAATGATGCCACAAATTCCCTTCAACTTTATAATCAAAAGCCATGGTTTTACCCATCAATGATGCAATATTGCCATACTCAAAGGTTTCAATAAATTGCCCATCGGTTAATTGGTACTGGCCACCACCAGCATAACTAAATTGGCCATTTTTTTCTGTGATATAGCTAAAGTGTGTTGCTGTTACTAATTTGATTGAAGTTATCTCTGGGGCTTTAGCGCTGACAAACCCATCTTCTACCGCGTATTTTCCTTGAACAAACTCCCACGTACCTAATAGGGGATTGGCAAATACAGAGTATGGCAATAAAACTAAGCAAGCGAATATAGTAAATTTCATCATAATCCTTATCGTGTTAACTGTGCCTGAAGAAACCAACTCAGCGTTAATTTACTGACATAGTATTAAAACGCCAACTTTGCTTATAAGGGTATACATCTGGAAGCTGGCCTTGCTCAATTCCTTGCTGGATCATTTGCCAGTACTTTGCCGTAAATAAATCACTATGGTAATGATTAAAGTGGTTAAACGCACAGTTACTGGCACTAAAAAACACTTTAAATTGACTGGGAAATATATCATTTTGGTCAATATCAAAATAGCTGTGTGAGCTTAATTCTTCTAACGCGTTTTGTGTATTTGGCACGTCTCTAAAATTGCAATCGGTGAGAGGGCAAATTTCATCATAATCATAAAATACTATTCGCCCCCAACGTGTTACGCCGAAGTTTTTCATCAGCATGTCACCAGCAAAAATATTTGCACTGGCAAGCTCTTTTATCGCTTTACCATAATCAAGCATCACTTGCTGAAGTGATTTACTATTACATTGATTGATATACAGGTTGAGCGGTGTCATTTTTCGCTCAACGTAAACATGCTTTAGTATTAAGGCTTTGCCGGAAATGACTAAGCTATCGCCAATGTGTTTTTTCATTTGTATTAGCAGTTCATCACTAAAACGGCTTAAGTCAAATGCAAGGTATCTAAACTCATGAGTGTCAACTAATCGCCCTACTCTGTCAGCTTGTTTTACAAAGTTATATTTATCTTTTACTTGTTGTTTAGTTGCTGTTTTTGGGGCACTAAACTTATCTTTTATTACCTTGTATACATAATCTAGGCCGTCAATAGTAAAAACCAGCATCACCATACCTGGAGTCCCTGGCGCTAGGTGGTACGTGTATTCTGCGGGACTACTTTTAGTCGTATCTACTTTATAACGATAAAATTCGGTTTTTGCATGTTTAATAAAACCAATCGCATTAAATAATTCAAAACGTTGTTTGTGAGGCATTAATACACTGAGGTAGTCAACATAACGAGCAGGTTGGTCGGTATCTACCATAAAATAGGTACGTGCAAAGCCAAATAATAAACTTAGTTGATCAGCCCCCATCATTACAGCATCAATTGTAAGCCCATCGGGGGTATTTAAAATAGCAATTGCAAAGGGCATGTTATCTCCATTTTTGGCAATACATCGCCCTATGACATAACACGCCTTATTACGATAAAAATGCGAATTAGCATATTCGATATAACCATCATTTAAGTTTATTAATTCGTATACTTGTCGACATTGCTGCTGAGCACCTTGCGTTAACGTTGCTTGTAACTTAGTTAAATCACTACTTAAATCTTTAAAGGGGACTCTAAACACTTGCTCATTTAATAAGGCTTTAATTGCCTGATCAAACCCTTCTTTTAAGGAGATACGACTTACAAGCCCTTCATAAGAGCGCGGCTGCCCTCGGTATTTTGCTTTTAATACAAATAAGTGAACTGTGCGAATTTTTTTATCATCCCAAATAGCGCCAAAAGTAGAATTAAAAAATGTATGCGCAATGGGTTGGTTTTCATGCTCTTTTACCATCTCACCATAAATATTTTTTGCCCGCTGCCATGTTTGAGGGCAATCTAATTCATCATAAGCAATCACTCTAACGGCTTCACTTACTTGCTTTACTAAGCGCTCATACACTTGTAAGCGCTCTCTCATTGCTGCTTGCACCTCATGATACTGGCGTTGTTCAAAACGACTTTGTGCCCCTAAGGTGATATTTAAAAATTGTGCAAACATAGCCTCAAAGCCTGCAAATATCGCTCGGGCTAACTTAGTGGCGACCACGGATTGTACCGAATTATGTTGAGAGGTTAATGGCGTGCTTGGCATGATTTAGGCGCTTCTATTTTTAGCAATTATGCTGATTATTTTTTATTAGAGGTTTACACCTTAGCAAGCACACTTTAATTTAGGTAATTAATACAGCAAATAAATAAAATTGATCATATGAATATAAGAAATGTCGACCTCAATTTACTCGTCTATTTAAATGTATTAATAGATGAAAAAAGCGTATCAAAAGCAGCTAATAAGCTTGCTTTAACTCAACCAGCGATGAGTAATGCGTTAAAACGTTTAAGAGATTTATTTGATGATCCTTTGCTGGTACGAGCTGCGGGCTCTATGACTCCAACAGCCAAAGCACTGTCGCTCAAACCTGAAATTGAAGCGCTGCTTAAAATGGCAGAGGAGATCACTCAACCAAGCGAGCAATTTAACCCAGCAACTGCGCAAGTTACATTTCGTATTATGGCAAACGATTATTTAGAATCGACTCTAATTGCCCCCTTTATTTGCGAGCAACTAGCTAAAAACCCGGGCATTGACTTTGATGTGCTCAGTCCCAGTGATGTAAATTTACAAGATATGGAAAAAGGGACTATCGATTTGGCAATAAATCGTTTTAATGGTCTGCCGCGCTCTTTTCATCAAGCGACTGTATGGCGAGATAATTATTGTTGTTTAACCCACCCAAATAATGATTTTTTAACGCATGCTAACTTAAATCAATACCTACAAAGCGAACATATATGGGTTAACCGCGCAGGCTGGGGGCCAGAGCCCGCAGTGACCAATAAGTCAGGAAAACAAAAATTAGGCTGGGTAGATGAAGCTTTGTGGCAATTAGAACAAACCCGTAAAATACGCGTATTTACTCGCCATTACATGATTGCCAGCTTACTGTGTCAATCTGAGCAACTCATAGCTACGCTACCTCGTCGTCAAGCAAAGCTATTAACCAGTCATACTAATTTAGTGATTAGCCCAGTACCATTTCAAGTCGTGCCCATAGAAGTAAAAATGATTTGGAGCCCGTTATTACACCACACACCAGCGCATCAATGGCTTAGACGTGAGTTATTGGCGTTCGCAAATACAGTGGTTGATAGGTAACATATTAAAATATTGATAAAATCAATATCAGTTATTGAAAACAACAATTTCATTAATATTACACTTAGCGCTACAGTGAAGTTAAGCCAACAAACTAAGAGTAATAATTATGCAAACATCAGCAAGCTTCACACAACAAGACGGGTTATTCATTGATGCAAATTTACATCACTTCATTGAACAACAATTATGCCCAAATACGCCGCTTGAGACGGGTCACGTTTACCAGTCACTTGCCACATTAGTTGATGAATTCGGCTGTAAATGTCGTAAAAATAAACATCAAGAAAACGATACTCTTGACGTAAACACTTTATTAAGTGCCTATCAACGTAAAAGCCACCCTCATTGCCATGTTGATGCACAAACAACCGAAGCTGTATTAGATGAATACTGCTGTCAAGTACCTGCCATTATTGTAGTTGCGTTAATGGACACGCTCAGTGGCACTGTATGTGACGAGCCAAGTGCACATGAGCTTTATCACAGAGCAGCAGAGCTAACAGAGCGTCCATGTGTTCATCGTCAAGCAGCCACTAACGCTTCAGCAGCTTAACAATGCAGTCGTTTAAAAGTGCTCGATAACCTTACTAGCAAATTGTTTGCAGCTTAAGGTTGTCGAGTTATGATTTGAATGAGCCAAATCAAAAGTTACCTGCCCACTGGCAAATGTAGTTTCTAAGGCGTTTTCGATTAAACATGCCGCTTCAACCCATCCCATATACTTAAGCATTAACACTGCACTTAATATGCTACTGCTCGGGTTTGCCTTATCTTGACCAGCTATTCGCTCGAACGTGCCATGTGTCGGCTCAAAAAAAGCCACCTCAGTATTTAAATTGGCGGCAGGCATAATCCCTACCCCCCCAACCTGTGCACTGAGCATATCGGCTAAAAAGTCACCATTTTGATTTGTAGTAGCCACCACATCAAATTGCGCAGGATCCATCAAGCATTGCTGCAACATATTATCGGCAATCACTTCTTTAATAATCAAGGGGGGTAAATTGGTTCGTTGTATTTCAAGCCAACGCCCATTTTCATGTTCTTTGGCATTATATTCTTGTTTTGCAAGCGCAAAGCCCCAGCGTTTAAACGCCCCATCGGTAAATTTAAGAACATTACCTTTGTGCACTAACGTAAGTGACTCTCTCTCATTTTTAAGGGAATAATTAATGGCAAAGCGTATTAATCGCTCTGACCCTTCTTTAGATATATTTTTAATCCCTATACCACACTCTTGAGCGAAACGAAGACGGGTTACGCCCATTTCTTCACACAAAAAATCGAGCATTTTTTCACTTTCAACACTCCCCGCCTGCCATTCAATTCCTGAATAAACATCTTCACTACTATCGCGCAACACGGTAATGTTAGTGGTAAAGGGATTTTTTAATGGCGAGGGTAAAGCACTAAAGCCTTTTATAGTACGCATATTAACAAATAAATCCATTTCATGGCGAAGCGCAACATTAAGAGAGCGAAAGCCACCGCCTAAAGGTGTGGTTAGCGGCCCTTTTATAGCAATTTTGCATTCACGTACTGCATTAATGGTTTCTTGAGGGAACCAGTCGCCATCATAAAGCTGGGCCGCTTGTTCACCATTATACACCTGCATCCAATGTATCTTACGTTCCTTGCCATAACAATGCTCTATGGCAGCATCCACTACTTGACGCATTACTGGCATCACATCTAAGCCAACCCCATCACCGTCAATATAGGCAATAATAGGTTGTTCGGGTATATGCCACTGTCCTTGATCATCAATGTGAATATTGTCGCCATTGTCTGGCACCTTAATATGTTGATACTGCATACGTCCTCCTACAAGAGAATATATTTAAGCATGCATAACCCTACTTGTCTTCATAACAAAGCGTATAGCGGTTATTCAACGATAAAATGTAAAATTTAAGGTGCTTTTTTAACGGTTAAAATAACGTCAATCGCATTGAGTAGAGCCTCAACTTGTTGTATGTCGAAAGCGTCAGGTGAAGACTTTAAGTTTGTTTCAAAATCAACAGCCTGTTTATACAACGCTTTGCATTCAAACATTCCAGCCGTTCCTTTGATCATATGTACGCTGCGTGCAAAACCCGTTATATCACCCTGCTTAAATTGAGACACTAACGTGTCTTTTTGTTTATTTAACCCTTTAATATATTCCTGCTTGAGTAGTGCAAACTCCTCATCGGGTAGCTTAATGTTCTCGCATATATCAATATCAAGATAACTTGCAATTTTACTACTAAAACAGCTTCTATCTATAGGTTTGGCAATATGATCAGTAAAACCTTGTTTTAAATAGCGATCAATTTCATGCTTCATCGTGTTAGCAGTGAGCGCCACAATGGGTGTTGTTACCCCTGTTGCTTGTATAATCTTAATTGCTTGCTCACCATCCATAATTGGCATTTGAATATCTAATAAAATTAAGTCGAAGCTTTCATCCATCGCTGCTTGCGCTGCATCTCGACCATTTTCAACAGCGACAACGGTTAACCCCATCCGCTCTAAAATTCGCTTAATAAGCTGACGATTTTCTGGATGGTCTTCAGCCACAAGTACTCTACCCACTAAATTTCGCTGACTATTATTTGAAAATAGTTCTTTAGTTTGTGGCTTACGTATATCGTCGAATGTGTTAACCCATTGCGTATGTTCGGTTGTATTTAACTCCATAGTAAAGCAAAACTCGCTACCCCTACCTACCACAGAAAATACAGTAATATCGCCATTTAGTTTATTTGCTAAGCTTTTTGATATATTTAAGCCAAGTCCAGTACCACCGTATTTACGAGAAATTGACGAGTCAGCTTGGTGAAAGGGAGTAAATAGGTCTTTTTGCTCGCTTTCGGTCATACCAATACCGGTGTCTTCAACTTTAATTATTAGTTGCTTTTGATTGCAACTCACCGTCAGCATTATGTAGCCCTGGGTAGTAAATTTAAGTGCATTGGTTGCTAAATTTAATAATATTTGTCTAAGTCGAGTTGGATCTGAGACTATCCAATCTGGTAATGGAAATTGATAATCAACTTTGAATTTTAAGCCTTTATCGCGGATTTGCTTTCCTAGTAATGATTCAATTTCAGCAATAGTGGCAAACAAATCCGTTTCAACTAATTCTATCTCTAAACGGTTAGCCTCAATTTTCGACATATCCAAAATATCGTTAATTAGCCCAAGTACATGACGACTGTTTTGCAAAATCACCCTGATCCCATGATTTCTTTCATGAGGCTGTATATCACCTAAAATTATCCCATCAGCATAACCAATAATGGATGTCATTGGGGTGCGGATCTCATGGCTCATGTTAGCTAAAAATCGACTTTTAGCTTCACTTGCATCACGAAGCTCCTCCGCCAATTGTTGTAACTCTTGGGTACGCAGCTTAACCTTGTGTTCCAAATTTTTAGTCAATTCAACATTCTGATGATGCAAAATACTGAATTTATTTGCGACAGCAAAAGCAAGTAATACCGCATCGAGCGCTGTGCCAATAAGCCCAAGTAAATAGAGATCCATTTTTATTGGCTCAATAATTCCTAGATTAGTTAAATTGCCAACCATATTAGGAATGGCCATAGCCAAATAGGCGAGAACAAAATAGCGAGCCGGCTTAAAGCCACTGATCCAGCTTCGTATACCAACAACCATACCTAAAGATAAAGTTGCCCCTGTCACTAAAGTGGCCCAAATAAAGCCAAAACCAGGCCAAACCATTGCAAAAGGTGCGCCTGCGGTGGCAACAATGCCTAAGTAGATTGATAATCGAGATAACTTAGGAGACGTGTCTTTTAATTTAAGTAAGCTGTTAAAAAATAAAATATTTGTGATGGGAATTAAAGTAAAACCTAACCAATGAAAATGGGCATTGTAAAAACCAAAAATTTGATCCGGTATATGAAAAAACTGACTCCAAGCCAACACCCAGCATGCTGTGAACATGGCGTAGTACAAATGGGTTTTATCTCTATCCCCCAAGTAAATAAGAAAATTGTATAAACCTAACGCAATACCAACCCCAAAGCACAGCAACATAATCATGTTGTCTGAGGTTTTTCTTACAAAAAAATCGTCATAAGATGAAAGCACTAATTTTGGTGGAGTATAAAAATATTCACTTTGAAATTTTGCAATTAATACGTAAGAACGATTAGGCGCCAGCTTAACTTTATTCCCATAATGAAATGCAAACTCATTTGGGTAAAGCCCCCCAGTGACATACTGCTTTATTGGTTCATCAAAGTTCGATATATCATAAATCCGGGTTTCGATTTTTGAAAGTAACGTGTTATACGGATAGAGCACCAGTTCATCTAAGTCTGTTTTATTTTCAAGTGCTATGACAAACCAAAAACTACCACCAAAAAACGATGTTCTTGATTGTGGTTGTTTATCTTCAAGCCACATTTCTATTTCACTGTGGTTACGGGGAAAAGTACCACTCGTTACCTGAAATACATGACCCTGACCGAGCAAATCAGTATCTTGTTGTTTTAAAGTATAAACAATAGGAGCGAGTGTATCTGCCGGCGCTAAATTGCTAAAGCACAAAAATACACAATATAAAAATAGCTTTAGAACTGCCTTCATTGGCATACTTCGCACCTTAATTTAAAGACTAAAATTAAAACTGATAACTAACATCTAAACCAAAACGCCTGCCTTCACCTTTAAAGTCTTCAAGCATGCCAAGGAAAGAGCTTAAATCAAATTTTAAGTGACTATATTGCGTACCAAAGAGGTTTTTCCCCCAAATAGCAATCGCCCAGTTATCATGTTGATAATGTATGTTTGCGTTAAAAATACTATAGCCATCTTGCATAGCATAAGGGTTTTGATTCTGATCAAAATAATAGTCGGATTGATAATCAACTAATAATTGCGTTGTTAGTGGGTGATTTGCCAACTCAAGCGTGTATTCAATGCCTGCACTGAGGTTCCATTTTGAGGTAAACGGCAAACGATTATCTGTTAATGCGTTACCTAAAGGATCAACATATTCTTCAAACTCTGCATGGGGTATATAACCCATAGCAAACTTAACATTCAAATCATCGGTCAGCCAATACTCAAAATCAGCCTCTAGGCCATATATAATCGAATCTGCCACATTTTCTAATAATTGAATAGGCGGGCTCTGATCAGATACTGAAGGCTGATTCATAAACACCTGTTGATCATTATAATCATAATAAAATACAGCCCAATTAAACCGCATGCCCAACTGTGGCCACCAAGACTTTGAGCCAATTTCATGTGAGTTCAATCGTTCTTTTTGATAATCAGCAAGCTGTGCTTGTTCAACCGATGATAAAAACCCACCGTTATAGCCTCCGCTTTTTGCGCCATTAGCAAATCGATAATAGGCATAGGTCGCATCATCCAGCTTAACGTTCACAGCTAACTGACCAGAAATGCCATTATCTGATTGCTCTCCCTGAACACGATAAAATGGCACCTTAACTCCGGTTAAATCGTTAGGGTCTAAAATAATATTAAGCTTGGATGTTGAGTCGTAATCTAAAGACTCATAAGAATAACGAAGCCCAGCGGTAATTAGCCAATCTTGGTTTAATTGATAGTCAAGTTGGGTAAACGCTGCAATGCTCTTTGTTTTTATCCTATTATCATAGAAAAAAGTAGCGGTTAAATCTGTCTCTAAAATGCCTCGATAATCTCGCAAAATATCATTTACATTGTCTTGAATAATAGACTCATCAGCATAATAAATTCCCGTTGTAAGAAAATGCTCTGCGAGCTGAGATTGCAACCGAAACTCTTGCGTTACTAAATCAGTATTTAAACCTAAATTGCCTTCACATAACCGTGCTGGAGAGCCATCACAGTTAAAGGCATGATCACGCTTTAACTTGTTATAGCTAGTTAGTGAAATAAGCTCATTGTGTGTATCCAATTGCCAATTAACATGGGCACTCCCTCCCTTACCATCGGTTTTATGTGGCGAATTATTATTAACGCTTACTGTATAAAAATCATCACTGCCATCATTAAATCCAAAGTTATCAAAACAGGTGGTTGAACCTGCTTGTGCTGGCGAGCATCGCTCTCCTGTTAATGAGTTTGCAATAACCCCAATACTGCCAACAGGCTGAACTATGCCACCCCAATCAGAAATATGCCCTTTTATCAACAACTGCACAGTGTCAAAGTCAGCTAAAAAGGACACTCGGCCATTTGTTTGCCGCATCCCCGCTGTTGGTGAATCAGCGAAAATATTGTTTGTAGAATAATCATAATTTTGATGGTTTAGCGCAACACGAACGGCTGTGTTGTCTCCAATAGCTGAATTAAACATAGCATCTACACTGGTCGCGTTGTTATTAGCAATACCAGCACTTAAATAACCACTTTGTTCAAACTCAGGGCGTTTAGAACGGATTAAAATAGCCCCGCCAGTAGAGTTACGACCAAATAAAGTTCCTTGAGGGCCACGCAAAATATCAATTTGCTCGATATCAAATAAGTTTACAATTTGGTTACTGGCAGAGCCCACAGCTATATCATCCACATACATCGCCACCGGCGATGTATTAGCGGTGTTATAATCAACTAGCCCTACGCCACGAATATTAACTGCTGGTGGTGTGCCTTCCGCTGCGTTTTGACTAATTTTTAAATTTGGGGCAAATACAGATAACTCTGTTGAGTCTTTAACCTGTTGCGCTTTGAGATCATCCCCTTTTATTGTGCTTACAGAAATGCCGACTTCTTCAATTTTTTGCGCTCTTTTTTGCGCATAAACCTCAATGATTTCCATGTTCGGTTGGTCATCACTTTTACCCTCTACCACTACTTTCGCCTGCAGTGGCAGTAAAAAGCCTGGTAAGCATACCAACCATATATTTTTATTCAGAAGCTTGCCTTTATTTTTCATTTCACGTGACCTTTGCGCTAAATAAATGTAAACAACATGTTTAACTATATACTAATCAACCGATTAAAGCTGTGCTGGAAGAGTATTTTAATTTTTGATAACTGCAAATGCATTTTCGCCACTAATGTGTTGTGGGTAACCCACCATTGCTCTGGCTGTTTGCATACCTGCCATAACAGCCGCTTCAACACAACCGGCATTAACACCCGTTTTAATCCAGTCACCGGTAATAAAAAGGTTTGTAAATTTTGTTTCATCTGTCGCCAGTCGATACTTACTTGAACCAGCAACTGACAAAACATAACGCTCACTTGGGTCAACGTTTACTCGCCAGTATTGAGCATTTAATCGTTCATCCCCTGATGACGATATTTCATATAATACAGACCAGTCGAACTCATTATTTTGATATGCAAGCGGCCATAAGGACTGCATGTTTTTTTCTAGTATTGCTTCTAGATTTACCTTTACTTGCGATTTAGCCTGTAGAGGAAATTGATGTTCACTTTTTGGTGGATAGTACTCACAAGGAAAAACACTGCAAAAATAAGCAATGTTTTTAGGAGGGCAATCAGTAGGCCACTGCTCTTTGTCGACTAAATTCATCATTGCCGCCCACGTATCAAATGGTTCGCTAAAGCCACTTAGAATTGGGCCTTCTTTACTCTTTGGAATATATTGCCAGCCTAATTGCTCGTCTGTTTTATTAAGCCATAGTTGGGCAGCTTGGGTTGCCACCGTTTTGACTTGCTTTGCTTGTGCTGCAAATTTTGTATCCCATGCTAGTAACGAAGAGCATACATGCTCAAGTGACGCCACAGATACACCCAACACAATTCTGTCAAAATCTTCTTTGTAGTTTAATTTTTTTATTGGCAGTGGCTGCCCAAAATGGTTTTCGTATTGAGACGGCCAGTCTGACCAAAAAGATTCTAAATTAATATCATGCTGCTTTAATAGTCCGGCTTGTTCACTATTAATTTGCGCATAAAGTGGTTCACTTGGCCAACAAGGTAGTTTTTTAACATTAACCAGTGGTTGATACTCTGCGTCTGCGAGCAAAGAAACTTGTTGCTGAAGTTCAACGGTCTCGACAAAACTCTCTCCTTGCTCACTTAGGCTGGGAGTCAGGTTTTGCAATTGATGAAAATACTCAAACTTAACCCCTCTTTTTTTTAGTAGTTCGTATAAGGGAGCAAAGATGACATCGCCCATCCCCGCTTGCATTTTCCACATGACCCCTCCGCGGTAACACAGCGCGATGCGTAACATAGCCAGTGATGCGACACCAGCCTCAACATTGGGCTTACTTAGGTCACCCGCAGGGTACGCAAACACCAAATCATAAAACCCTCGTATAGGCGCCGAATTAGCACTGTATTGCTCATTTGCCCCATTTCTTATAAGCCATTGCCTAAAATCAAATTTATTTATAACCTCAAACCCTTCTCGATATACTTTGTCTTTTACCAAACCAACTAGCATTGCAATAGCAAGGTCTGCGCAAATATATAATCGTCTAAGCTGCGTATTATTGTCTAACAACTCAATCATTTCGCTATTAAGCCAGCGCTTTAGCTTTCTAACTATATACCAAATAACAAGGCCATCTTTTTTCTCATGTACTTGGGGGTTTAATGTATTGTCGGCGTGGGCAAACTTATTTAATGTATTGATTAATAAGCTTGGAGTAGAAGCAACTTCACTCGAATATTGTTTTATATCATCAGCAAAATCTCGCCAAGCATCTTCGGTATCATCAACCAAATCTGTTATTTGTTGGTGCAAGTGCCGTAATAAAGATTGATCTCGTGTTTTTTTTGTACTTAATTGTATATTTTTATTAGCTTTTTTTGCTGCTGACTGTAAATCAAATATCCACTTTTTTAGCCAAGCTAGGGTCATTTTAATAAAATCCCATGGCGTTATATCTAAACTTCCATCAACAGGATTCCCTGCAAGTAATGGGAAGTCAATTGGCCATGTTTGCCATTGGTCATCAATATATTCTTCTAAGGCTATAAAGCTATGCGGTTTTAATGCTTGCTGCCATGTAGATAAAGGTGAATCGGCTGGCCGTTGTAACTTAGTGTAAACCGTTTCTATTGTTTTAAAGCTATTTACATAAGCACCAAACCAAACATGTAAGCCATGCTCTTCAATACGCTGCCCGCTAGCCGCATTTCGACCACTTGCTCCTTTACCACCCAAACGCCAGCCTTGTTGGTATACTGTGATAGTTCGATGCTGTTGCCAGTCAGGTTGCTCAGTTAAATACAGTGCAGCAGTCATAGCCGATACACCGCCACCAATTATCACGATTTTTTCTTGGTTCATGGTAAATCCTTCTAAGCAATTTAAATTTTAGTTGCGGCTAACTGGTCGAAATCCATTTGCACATAAAAAGGTAAGTGCAGCGCTTGACTACCTAACTTTAGACCAAACATATCGGCAAGTGGAAAACTATCTAATTTATTAAGATGCAAAGTAAACTCAGGTTTCAAAAATTTAAAGCTATGTATTTTTTTAATCATTGAAGGTGAGTGCATTACGCTCTGGTATACCGCTGAATCGCCACTGCCATCAGGAAATTGTTTTAACAAAATTTGATCCATTTGTGGATTAACAAAGCCACTCAATAACTGCTTTAATAATGAAAAATCAATATCTAAATGTTTGCGAGAAAACAAATTTGCTACTTGATCGCCAAAGTTATCAATAATAGATAAGAAATCGCTATCTTGGTGTTTAGAATTTATAGTAATTGAAAATAGCTCATGCATTTTTAGCTTTGATTCAGGGGAGAAATGTTCAAAGCATTCTAAAGATATTGAAAAATTCGATAGCTCCGATACACAGCTGGGCATGGTGTAGTCACACAAATACTTATTATAGCCCCATGTTTCGCGACCATTAATAAGTGCATAAATGTTGTTAACACAGATAAACGCTGGATACCAATATAAGTAGGTTATATCTTCATCCTCAACCTTAGCGACAGGCAACCAAATGATAATATCTGTTTCTTGCATCCAACCATGCTGATCGAATGGCGGGGTCATCGAGGCTATTTTTTCAATATCTGTAAATGTAATAAGTGCAAACTCGCCAAGTATTTTAAAATAAATATTACCCTCCTCCCCTATGTTTAACGTTGAATCAATATACTTTTGTGCTTTATTAGATTCTATTTCAGCAAAAAAACCATACATATTTGCATTGTGCATACGACAAGGCGGCTTTGCTATTGGATTAGATAAAAAATGTTGATATGGCGCAGATAGTGAGTTCATTTGACCCCCTCAGTTAAAAACTGAGTATAGTCAGATATATTGGGGTCTGTTGACCTTTACGAATTAATATTTATGGCTATATGTGAATTCCACTCAATTCAAAGTATTTTAATAAATTGCTTGCAAAGAAAAATATTGTGACGTAATATCGCTGCTTGGCTATAAAAAGCCCTAGCGGTTAACCTCTTTACCCTGATCCAGTAAGCCCCGCAAAACGTATATTCAAAAGCTAAGTTATTGTACGGCGAGAACCCCTATTAATACCTTGATGATTTATTTTTAATATCATCGTAAAAGTGTCATAAAGATCGTCAACACTGTAATGAAGCTAAACACAATTAGATTATTTATCATCTGTAATGTGCTTTAAGAAAAAGCCCAGAATAAATAACAAAAATAAAGTGAGTTTTATTATGTCATACAAATATAACGGATCTATGATCCAAATAGCACATCCAGTGCAATCAATTTCGGTTAACAAACATCGTGTAATCTTCAGCGATACACAAGGTTTGAAAAATGCATTGTTTCAAAAAGCAAGTGATGCACGTCAATTTGTAAAATGGCTGAAAGCCAGTTAATTATTATTTATAAGTGTTTAACTTATAAATAAATTAAAATGCCAGCTTTATGCTGGCATTTTACTTTTTGGTGTATTACTGACTACACTTAAATCCATGTTTATTTATTTGTTGTAGTGAAAATGCGGTTTTCGTGGTTAATACTGTTCGTCTGTGTATTTTTAAGCACAAAGTGTGATGCCAGAACAATAAAATGGATAACGCATGACTTTGCGCCCTATTATATTTTAAGCGGTCCGGATAAATCTCAGGGCCGTGATGAAAGTATTATTTCACTGTTAGAGCAACAACTTCCGCATATTAACTTTGAACGTATCATTATTCCCTCTGGTAAAGTTATTCAGGAACTGGCTAACCTGCAATCAAATGCATGCGCATTATCACTTTATAAAAACAAATATCGAGAAGAACGTGTTTATTTCACGCATCAAAGCTCTACAGCTGGTCTTTCTCCATCTATTGCCATGCATCAAAAGCTGAGCATTGCGCTAGGTATTGAAAGCAGTAAATCAGTGTCGTTAACTAATTTATTAGTAAATAAAAAGCTCACCTTGGGTGTATCGATGAATCGCTCATACGGCAGTGAAATTGATAAGGTAATTAATACCACACCTAATACAAATATTGTCATTAGACCTACTCGCGATACCCTCAGTACATTAACCTATATGCTTAACTTAGAGCGAATTGATATTTTATTAGGCTACCCCAGTGAACATTATTATTTAGCAAAAACGATGGGGTTTAGTGACAATTTAACGCAGCGCATGCTGACTGAGGCACCAAAAATTAGTTACGGTTACATTGGCTGTACTAAAAACGAGCAAGGCGCAGAAGATATTGCCACACTCAATCAGCAACTCAAACTAATTAAGCAAACTGAAGACTATAAACAAGTATTAACTCGGTGGTTACCAAGTCACTTAAAATCAAAATTAGAAGCGCATTTACAATAAAAAAGCTAAGCGTTATCACGCTTAGCTTTAACTATAAAACGGTATTATTGACGAATACCTTCAATAAATAAACCAATATCAACGTGCGTTGACGCTGGGCCTAAATCGTAATCAATACCGTAATCAGCTAGTTTTAAGCTGGTTTCACCTTCAAAACCAACACGGTAACCACCCCATGGATCTTTACCTTCACCAATCTTATCAATTTCAAAACTAATTGTTTTAGTAATACCATGAAGGGTAAACTCACCGGTTACTGTGGCTTCTTCACCGTCTTGATCAAACTTAATTGCTGTACTTTTAAAGCTAGCCTGTGGGTATTTGCTTACATTTAAAAAGTCGCCACCGCGTAAGTGTTTATCTCGTTCAGCATGGTTTGAATCTAGGCTTGCTGTGTCGATATTTACACTAATTTGAGATGCGTTTGGGTTTTTAGCGTCGTAGTTAAACTGCCCATCAAAGGTGTTAAAACGCCCGTGCAACCAGCTGTAACCTAAATGTTTAATTTTAAAATTAACAAAGGCATGTGCTCCTTTGGTATCAATAACATAGTCTGCAGCACTAGCATCGGTAGCTGTCATAAACATCGCTGCTGATAACGCTGAAGTTAATAGTAACTTTTTCATTTTAAGCTTCCTTTTGTAATTTGATCATTCTAATTAATGTTTTATCTTTATCTATAAAGTGGTGTTTTAACGCACCTAAAATATGCAGCACCACAAACCCAATCAGTAAGCATGCGCTGTAATAATGGATCTGCCCTGCTATATCTGCCTGAGAATCAAAGGTAAAGTCGATGGCTTTGACATAAAACAAGCCAAACACTTCGATTGGTCGCCCATCAGCAGTAGAGATTAGATACCCAGACACCATAATAATCACTAAAAACAGATACATTAAAATATGTGCGGTTTGGGCCAGCTGATTTAATTGAGTGTTGGTCCCAATAGGGCTAGGTTTTACATTGAATCGACGCCATAACAGTCTAAAAACAAATACAGCCGCTAAACTCAGCCCTATGCTTTTATGCAAATCTAATGAGCCTTTATACCAGCTATCATAGTAAGTTAGCTCAACCATGTATAAGCCTAAACCAAACAAACCAAAGACAGTCAACGCCATTAACCAGTGTAAAAATATAGCCATCAGGCCATAACCGGTTTTTGAGTTTTTAAACATTGCTTATCGCCAATCTCTAATCTAGTAATAACACTACGATATAATGGATGAGTGGCGATTAAAATAGCATATGCAAACACTTATCGTGCGTATACGCACAGTAAAGTCTATTAATTTAGTATAATTGCAAAAAACTTTATGGGAGGTTAACTTTCGGCAGGCTCATTAAGAGATACATATATTTGGCTATCAGACTCAACTTGTAAGCAAGCAATTAAGCCCTCTTTTATCAGTTCTAACATGGCGATAAAACTAACAACAACTCCACTGCGGCCCTCTTCAAAGGTAAACAGTTGGGTAAACGCAACAGGTGCTTTTGCTTGGGATAGTGTGTGTAAAATTAAACTCATACGTTCACGAGTTGACAGGGTTTCTGCACTAATTAAATGATGCTCAAATGTTTTAGCACGCGCCATTACGTCGCTTAGCGCTAACAATAGATCTTTGATTGCCAGTTCAGGTAAGGGTTGGTTTTTTTCTTCTAACTCTGGGAAAGTTGCATTGGCGATAAATATATCGCGACCAACGCGGGGCAAAGAATCGATATTTTCGGCCGCTTTTTTAAATTGTTCGTACTCTTGTAGACGTTTTATAAGTTCGGCGCGGGGATCTTCCTCTTCTTCTAATTCCTCATGCACTGGCAGTAACAACCGCGACTTAATCTGCGCCAGCAATGCTGCCATTACGAGATATTCGCCGGCGAGTTCTAACTGAAACTCACTCATCATTTCTACATATTTTACATACTGCTCAGTAATGCTAAATATAGATAATTCGAGAACATCTAACTTGTGCTTTTTAATTAAATAAAGCAACAGATCTAACGGACCTTCAAAGGTTTCTAAAATAACTTCAAGCGCATCAGGCGGAATATATAAATCTTCAGGCTTTTCAACAACGGCTTTCCCATGCAAAAATGCCAGTGGCAGCTTTTGCTGCACTGGCATATCTGTAGGTGTTAACGAAACCGTGTCAGGCTTTTTCATTGTTATTCAAATGGAGCCGTATCACCGCAGCCTACACGTAAAATTTGAATATCGTCCTCTGATAAGTCAATTACCGTGGTTGCTTGCTCTGTGAGGTATCCGCCATGAATAATTAAATCGACATGCTTATCTAGACGATCCAAAATGTCATCGGGGTCCGCTTGCGTGTATTCATCACCCGGTAAAATAAGTGAGCATGACATTAATGGCTCACCCAATTCCGCAAGTAACGCACAAGCAATTGGGTGTTCAATAACACGAATGCCTATGGTTTTTTTCTTATCGTTTAATAAGCGTTTAGGTACTTCTTTTGTGCCTTTAAAAATAAACGTATAAGGCCCTGGGGTATTATTTTTGATCAGCCTGAACATTTGGTTATCTACCCGAGCATAAGTAGAAAGCTCAGATAAATCGCGGCACACTAAAGTAAAATTATGGTGTTTTTCAATACCACGAATACGCTCTATGCGCTCTTTTGCTTGTTTGTTACCTAAATTACAGCCAATCGCATATCCCGAATCTGTTGGGTACACAACTACGCCGCCCTGTTTAATAATATCAACAGCTTGAGAAATTAGTCTAGGCTGTGGGTTATCCGGATGTATATGAAATAATTGACTCATAATGCAACTCCTTCGTGCTTTTCCCATGTTTGCCAAACCCCTTGGCAATCTTTAGGTAAGTATAAATTTTTTCCAAGTTCTAAATAACTAGTCGGAAAATGAAAATCAGAGCCTTGAGAGCAAAGCAAATCGTATTCTTGACTCAACAAGCCTAAAAACTGACGCTCACTCGGGGCCTGTTGCGGTTGGGCAACTTCCATTGCATCACCGCCCACTGATTTAAACTCTACGAGTAGTTTACGCAACCACTTATTCGACATTTTATAGCTACTTGGGTGCGCCAAAACAGCCACCCCACCGGCGGCATGAATCGCTGAAATTGCCGTTTGCATATCACACCAGTTACTCGGTACGTAACCGGTTTTTCCTCGCCCTAAGTACTTTTTAAATACCCCAGGAAAGTTTTTAGCCACACCTCGCTCAATTAAAGCTCTGGCAAAGTGAGCGCGAGTAATTTGCGCATTTTCAGCCAGCTCGCGGGCTTGTTGATAAATACCCTCAAAGCCATTTTTAGTTAATCGGTGGCCTATTTCAATTGCACGGGTTTCGCGCTTTTGCTGTTGCTCGCTAAGTAATGTATGCAAAGTGCTATCATTGGTATCAATGTTAAGCCCAACAATATGTATTTCAAAACTCTCCCATTTGGTTGATATTTCAACCCCATTAATCAGTTTAAGCGGCAAGTTTTCACGTTTGATAAAAGCCTGCGCAGGCTCAATTGCCGCCACAGTATCGTGATCGGTAATGGCAAATACATCAATGTTTTTATCGACTGCTCGCGCTAATAGTTGCTCAACGGTTAAATGTCCGTCTGAGTGTGTTGTATGGCTATGTAAGTCGTATTTTATCAAATGAAAACTACTTTAATTAATGGTTTAAGGGTGTTTCACACAGTATAACAAGTTTTTTAACGAAATTGTTTTAAATAAACACTTGACACAAAAGCAGTTGATACGTTTTACTGTAGCCACTTTTAGACATTAAAGAATAAATAACAATGAAAAATACAATTCAAAACATCATCTGGTGGTGGCACTCTTAAAACAAAGGGTGATGAATTGTCGTGTCTAAACAAAAAATTCTAACCCGCTACCATGCGGGTTTTTTTATCACTAAATTTTGCAATACAAGATTAACAGGAATTAAAAACATGAATAACGTAAACACTCTTACACATCATTGGTGGTGGCGCCTGGCATAGCGGGACGGTAATGGTCTATCTATAATTTAGACATCGTTATTCAAACCCCGCACTGCTTAGCATTGCGGGGTTTTATTTTTTTAGGGGATGAGGTTTGATTTTTAGTCATATAACAACAACACCAGGTGAAGTGACCAGCATAACGCAAGTACGAGACTACATAAGTAGCCCACTTGCCTTGTATGCGGCACTTGATAAACCTAACTCACTATTGCTTGAATCTGCAGAAATAGATTCAAAAGATAGCGTAAAAAGCTTAATACTAGTTGATTGTGCATTGCGTATTGTTTGCCAAGGCAACCAAGTGAGCATCAGTGCACAATCAAACAACGGCCAACAACTACTTAACTATTTGCAGGCTAATGTACAAAACTGCGCTTCACAGTTAACCGATACCACACTCACACTTGAGTATCACCCAGCAGATGACACCATTGACCAAGCTAGCAAACTGATTGCAGATAACGCTTTTAGTGCACTACGCACTTGTTTAAATAGTATTAGAAGCACCACTGACAATCCGTTCTCAGTGTTTTTAGGCGGCGTATTTGCCTACGACATGGTGGCTAACTTTGAACAACTATCCGATGTGCCTGACGGTGAAAACACCTGCCCAGACTACGTATTTTATTTAGCCGAAACACTGGTTGTTATTGATCATCAAAAACAAACAACCGAGTTAATTGGCAATGTGTTTAATGGCCCAGATGTTCACGCAAACTGTTTTGAAGTGGGCAAACAATTAGAGCGCCTAAATACATTGTGTGACCACGCCGCAGACTTTAGTGCCCCAAGTCAAACGGGTGATTGCCCTGTAAATGTTGATATTAGTGATGAGCAATACTGCCAGCAAGTGATTAAGCTTAAACAACACATAGTTGATGGCGATATCTTTCAAGTGGTGCCCTCTCGCACTTTCTCATTGCCGTGCCCTGACTCATTACATGCTTATAGCCAGCTTAAAAAGCAAAACCCAAGCCCGTACATGTTTTACATGCGTGATGAAGATTTCTCATTATTTGGCGCATCCCCAGAGTCTGCGCTTAAGTATGAGGTGAAGTCTCAACAAGTTGAGGTTTATCCGATTGCAGGTACTCGTCCACGGGGTAAGTTTGCAAGTGGACAAATTAATCCCGATTTAGATAGCCGCATTGAACTTGAGCTCAGAAACGATCAAAAAGAACGTGCCGAGCACTTAATGCTGGTTGATTTAGCACGTAACGACGTTGCTCGTATTAGCGTGCCTGGTACTCGCCATGCCAAAGAGCTATTAAAAGTAGACCGCTACTCACAAGTAATGCACTTAGTATCACGTGTAGTAGGAAAATTAAAACCCGAATTAGATGCTCTGCATGCTTATCAAGCCTGTATGAATATGGGTACCTTAGTGGGCGCCCCCAAAGTACGTGCGGCAGAATTAGTACGCAAAACTGAAGGCAAACGTCGCGGTAGCTATGGTGGCGCAGTTGGCTATTTAACCGGTGACGGTGCCATGGACAGCTGTATTGTTATTCGTGCCGCCTTTGTTAAAAATAATATTGCGTATGTGCAAGCCGGTGCTGGGGTTGTATTCGATTCAGATCCAATGTCAGAGGCAAACGAAACGCGCGCTAAAGCCCAAGCGGTGATCACCGCGATTAAATCGACGTATAAGGCAGTATAAAATGAGTGAAGCACACCCTATTAAAATTTACTTTTTAGATAACTTTGACTCATTTAGCTACAACCTTGTTGATGAGCTAACAATGCTAGGTGCTGAGTTAGTAGTTTACCGAAACAACATTAGCGCAGAGATCATATTCGAAAAAATGCAGGCAGAGCGTGGACAAGTACTGCTGGTATTATCACCAGGCCCTGGTGCACCTAGCGATGCAGGCTGCCTTATGGAGTTAATTAACCTGTGTAAGGGCCAATTTCCAATGCTAGGTATTTGTTTAGGCCAACAAGCGCTAACACAAAGCTATGGCGGAGTAATCGGTCACGCTGGTGAAACCGTACATGGTAAGTCATCAATTATAAATTTAAATGATCACCCTGTATTTTACGGTATGGGAAGCACCATGCCAGTGGCACGTTATCATTCTTTAATGGCAACAAAAGTACCTGATAACTTAGCCGTTATTGCCAAATACCAAGATATACCAATGGCTATTTATCATCATCAAGACAATGTACTGGGCTATCAATTCCACCCAGAGTCAATTTTAACGCCCAATGGCGCAATGCTACTACAGCAAAGCGTTGCTTATTTAACACGTGCCAAATAAAAGGAACATTATGACTAATCAATTACACAGCCCGCTTAATGTTCAACATGCTATTGAGCATATTATTGCAAAGCAGTCACTTAGTTACACGCAAGCAAAAGCACTATTTGACCAAATTATGAAAGGCAATATGAACGATATTGAACTCTCTGCGCTGCTTATTGGCCTTAAAATGAAAGGTGAAGTAAGCGATGAGATTGCCGGTGCTGCCGCTTCAATGCGTGAAAATGCAGTTCCCTTTATCACTAATAAAACGCAACTTGCTGATAGTTGCGGTACCGGTGGCGATGGTTCAAACACTATAAATATTAGTACCACCGCCGCGATTGTAGCGGCAGCAGCTGGTATTAATATGGTAAAACATGGCAATCGCAGCGTGTCGAGTAATTCTGGGTCTGCTGACTTGCTCAAAGCACTGGGGATCAATATCGATATGACCCCAGAGGTCGCTGCTCGTTGTTTAGAGAGCACAAATTTTACCTTTTTATTTGCACCGCACTACCACAGCGGGGTGCGCCATGCGATGAACGTGCGTACCAGTTTAAAAACCCGAACCATTTTTAATATTCTTGGGCCACTGGCTAATCCAGCCGCTCCTGAGGTGCAATTACTCGGCGTGTACGATGAGTCTTTATGTCTGCCAATGGCACAAACGCTTAATACTCTAGGCACTAAACGCGCTATGATAGTGCACGGCTCTGGTACTGACGAAATTGCCTTACATGGCCCAACACAGGTTGTAGAGCTTAATAATGGTAAAATTACTCAGTACACACTCAGTCCAAGTGATTTTGACCTTGCAAACTATTCACTTGAACAATTAGCCGGTGAAGGCCCACAATACAATGCAAACGCCAGTCTTGCTATTTTACAAGGTAAAGGCACTGAGGCACACAACGCCGCAATTGTTGTTAATGTGGCCGCATTGCTGTACTTAACCGGCCAAGCAGAGTCGTTAAAACAAGGTGCACAAATAACACACTCTTTATTACGTTCAGGCAAGGCCATGGACACATTAAATGCAATTATTGAGGTAAGTCATGGCTAATGTATTAGACAAAATTATTGCTGATAAAAAAATAGAACTAATCGAGCGTAAGGCGGCGCGCCCACTAGAGAGCTTTAAACACCAAGCCAAACCGACTGAGCGTAGTTTTTACAAAGCACTGGCAGCACCTGGTACGCAGTTTATTTTAGAATGCAAAAAAGCGTCGCCCTCTAAGGGTTTGATTCGTCAGCCTTTTGATTTAACAGAAATCACCCAAGCGTATAAGCAATATGCCACTTGTATGAGTGTGTTAACTGACGAAAAGTACTTTCAAGGCAGTTTTGATTACCTTGAATTTGTGCGCAGCCAAGTAGAACAGCCGCTTATTTGTAAAGACTTTTTTATTGATGAGTACCAAGTTTATATGGCACGTCTTTATGGCGGCGACGCTATTTTACTTATGCTATCTGTGCTTGACGATCAGCAATATAAAACACTGCATGAAGTGGCCGACTCGTTAAATATGTCAGTATTAACTGAGGTAAGTAACGAAGAAGAAGTTCACCGTGCGCTGGCACTCAATGCACAAATAATTGGGATTAATAATCGAGATTTACGCGACTTAAGCACCGACTTAGCCACCACAGAACGACTACGTAAACTTATTCCTGAAAATAAAGTGGTTATATCAGAGTCAGGTATTTACACCCATCAAGATGTAAAACGCTTAGCCCCTTTATGTAATGGCTTTTTAATTGGCAGCTCATTAATGGCTGAAGCTGATCTAATACAAGCATGTCGTCGCGTTATATTAGGCGAGAACAAAGTGTGCGGCTTAACCCGCAATCAAGATGCTATTGCAGCCTATAGCAATGGCGCTGTGTATGGCGGGTTGATTTTTTACCCTAAATCCCCCCGCTTTGTTGATTTAGATTGTGCTAAAGAAATCAGTCAAAGTGCGCCTTTAAAATTTGTTGGCGTATTTGTTAATGCTGCTATACCTGATGTGGCTGAACACGCTAAAAAACTTAAATTATCAGCCGTTCAATTACATGGCCAAGAAGATGAACAATACATTGCGTCATTACGTAGTGAATTACCACGTAATTGCCAAATTTGGAAAGCACAGGCAATAAAAGATGCTTTACCACAACCTGTTGCAGGCGCAGATCGCCATTTATACGATACCCACAGTGATTCACAGGCTGGCGGCACAGGTAAAACATTTGATTGGTCGGTGCTTCGCGATGCAACGACCCCCTTTATGCTTGCTGGCGGCTTAAACCCAGACAATATTAGCGATGCCCTCTATCACGGAGCTTTAGGACTTGATTTAAATTCAGGTGTAGAGCAGTCTCCTGGTAAAAAGTGCGCAAAAAAATTAAATCATGCTTTTTCAAGCATCAGAAACTATTGAGGTTAAAATGCAAAATCCAGCTTATTTTGGCGAGTTTGGCGGAATGTTTGTTCCTGAGTTACTCGTACCTGCGCTAAAGCAGTTAGAAAGCGAATTTAACAAAGCGCAAAAAGATCCTAAGTTTCAAGCTGAATTTACTCAGCTTTTAAACGAGTATGCAGGTCGCCCTACGCCGCTTACGTTAACTCGCAACTTAGTTAAAAACCCTAAAGTTAAACTTTACTTAAAGCGTGAAGATTTACTCCACGGTGGTGCACACAAAACTAATCAGGTGTTGGGTCAAGCATTACTGACTAAACGCATGGGAAAAAAAGAAGTTATAGCAGAGACTGGTGCTGGCCAACACGGTGTAGCCACCGCACTTGCGTGTGCATTACTTGGCTTAAAATGTCGTATTTACATGGGTGCAAAGGACGTTGAACGCCAACAGCCTAATGTATTTAGAATGAAACTTATGGGCGCTGAAGTTATTCCAGTTACCGCAGGTTCGGGCACATTAAAAGATGCGGTTAACGAAGCTCTGCGTGATTGGTCAGCAAACTATCAAGAGGCGCATTACTTACTAGGTACGGCTGCGGGCCCTCATCCTTTTCCAACAATTGTACGTGAGTATCAAAAAATTATTGGCGAGGAAGCTAAACAGCAAATTCTTAAAGCGGAAGGTCGACTACCTGATGCGGTTTTAGCTTGTGTAGGTGGTGGCTCCAATGCCATTGGTATGTTTACTGATTTTATTGACGAGCCGGGTGTTAAATTAATTGGTGTAGAACCAGCAGGTAAAGGCCTTGATACCCACGAGCACGGCGCAACAATCTGCAAAGGCACTAAAGGTATTTTACATGGCACTTATACCTACATTATGCAAAATGACGATGGCCAAATTGAAGAGTCTTACTCTGTATCGGCGGGATTAGATTACCCTGCTGTAGGGCCACAACATGCATTTTTACACGAAACTGGTCGAGCTCAATATGTAGGCATTAGCGATACCGAAGCTCTTGATGCGTTTCAAGCACTGGCAAAACACGAAGGTATTATTCCGGCACTAGAATCAAGTCATGCCATTGCATATGCACTTAAATATGCGGAAGAGTTGCAAGAAGAAAGCATTTTAGTGGTTAATTTAAGTGGCCGTGGCGATAAAGATTTAGCCCACGTACACAAGGTATTATCAGAGGAAGGTCAATTATGAGCCAAGTAAAAACTGACCGTTACGGACAAATGTTTGCAGCACTAAAAGAGCAAAACCAAGGCGCATTTGTACCATTTGTTACTATTGGCGATCCGGGGAAAGCGCAAAGCATCGAAATTATTAAAAGCTTAATCGATGGCGGCGCAGATGGACTAGAGCTAGGTATTCCGTTTTCAGATCCGATTGCCGACGGCCCTGTTATTCAAAAGGCCAATATTCGTGCTTTAGATGAGCACATTAATACACAAGATTGTTTTGATATTATTAAAGAAATACGCCAGTACAATGCCGATATCCCAATTGGTTTATTATTGTATTCAAACTTAATATTTAAACGTGGCTTAGAAAAGTTTTACACTGATGCAAAAGCAGTAGGCGTTGACTCTATTTTAGTGGCTGATGTGCCATTACACGAGTCTAAAATGTTTAGAAAAGCCGCCATGGCAAACGATATTGACCCGATATTTATCGCTACGCCGAACGCCAGTGACGATACGTTGCGTGAGTGCGCATCGTACGGTCGCGGTTACACTTACTTACTGTCTCGTGCAGGGGTAACAGGCACCGATACTAAAGCACAAATGCCTGCAACACACGTGGTTTCGCGCTTACAAGAGTACCACAGTGCGCCTGCGTTATTAGGCTTTGGTATTTCAACACCTGATGATGTAAAAGCCGCGCTTAAAGCCGGTGCTGCGGGTGCTATTTCAGGTTCTGCAGTAGTAAAAATCATTGAAGCAAACCTACATGATTTAAATGCAATGACCACACAATTAAAAACATTTGTAACCGAGATGAAAGCCGCAACAGCGCTTTAATCAACGGCGTTTTTAATCACTAAAAAAGGGCATGTAACATGCCCTTTTTTATTTAAACTGCAAACTTAATGCGCTTGATGCTTACCCTCAAGAATCTCTTCTATAAACTTAGCATTGAACGCGTCTAAATCTGCAGGACTGCGACTAGTCACTAAGCCTTGATCAACACACACCTCTTGGTCGACCCAGTTAGCACCGGCATTAATTAAATCACTTTTAATACTCGGATATGAGGTGACCTTTTTGTCTCTGAGCTTGTTAATCTCTGCGAGTAACCACGGCGCATGGCAAATAGCGGCAACAGGTTTGTTTCTCTTTGCTCCAAAAAAACCATCTACAAATGCCTTAGCATCCGAGTCTTGGCGTAAGCTATCGGGATTAAACAAGCCACCAGGCAGTAAAGGCGCATCGTAATCACCGGCATTTGCATTGGCTGCTAATTTATCAACGGTTACTTTTTCACCCCACTTGTCTTCATTCCATGCGGTGATCTGCCCTTCTTTAATAGAAACAACTTCAATATCGGCGCCCGCTTCAAGTAAAGCAGCCTGTGGCGAGAGTAACTCGCTTTGCTCAAATCCATCGGTGGCTAAAATGGCAATTTTTTTACCTTTTAAACGATTACTGTTATGTAAGTTACTCATTAAATACTCCTTATTTTATTCAATACATAACCATATTTGCATATCACATACCAAACATAACACGCTGAATATAATAAGATTTTATAAAAGGTAATATACAAGCAATGTAAATTATTTACACTGATTGCAGATACTACAGGCAAAAGTAATAAAGCAAAGAGCCTGTAAGCTAAATAGTGGCTTTTGGGGAAGAAGCGAACTTACAGGCACTAAAGTTTTAAATTAAAGGCGCTCTTTTAACGCTTTTGCTGGTTTAAATACGGCTTTATTAGCCCCTTGTATTTCAATCGCTTCACCAGTTTGTGGATTACGACCAGTACGCGCTGGGTAGTAACTAAGTGCAAAAGTACCAAAGCCTGAAATTTGTACCTGATCGCCTTCAGACAGCGACTTTGTAATCACTTTTTGTAAGCTGGTTAACGCAGCTTGTGCGTCTTTTTTTGTTAATTCACTCGCATCCGCAATAGCTGAAACCAATTCTGCTTTATTCATTTTTTGCTCCTAAATACACGCCTAGGCTTAAACCTATTAACGTGGCAATACAATGATGTAAAAATAAAAGCAGGCAGGCTAAGGGTTGCAAGGGGGTAAGTCAACCTTAACTGGGAACCAAGTGCCTTAGTAAGACTCATTGGGTTTAAATATAATCAGCTTGACTGTTTTATAGTCATAAAGATGACTTAATCGTTTGCTAAGGTGAAATAAAAATCACCGTGAGCAAACGTGAACGCTAATCAATACCGCTGGTTTGAATTTACCTTTATTTTTATCATTCTGCCTTTAATTGGCTTTAATATTCGCCAATATTTATCTAACTGGCTTATTCCAGCACTGATCATCCTCATGAGTGTGTGCTGTATGTTGTTATTAAACGACAGCCACTTTAAACGTTTTAGATTAACTAGCTTGGGGCAGTTTTCTGCTGTGAAGCGCCGCATGTTTAGCTTTTTCTTTATTGGCGCGTTATTTTCGGGGGTATTTTACAACTTACTTTACCAAGGACACTGGTTTACTTTACCTCGTGAAAATCTCACCGACTGGCTAATGCTATTACTGCTCTACCCTTTATTGTCGGTGATCCCGCAAGAATTAATATTTAGAACCTACTTTTTTCATCGTTATAAGCGCATTATGCCCAGTAAATGGCTGCGCATTATTGTCAGTGCGAGTGTATTTGCACTGGCACATATTGTTTACGCTAATTGGGTTGCAGTAAGTTTAGCATTTATAGGCGGATTACTATTTGCATATACCTACGCACAAAGCCGCTCAACCTTTGCCTGTGTTCTTGAGCACAGCTTATGGGGCATATGGATGTTTACCCTAGGGATGGGTGACTATTTAGACTCTGGCGCACTGAATTAACAAACAGCAATAAAAAAGCCGCGACAGGCGCGGCTTATTTAGATTTAGTTTAAATTAAAAACCAAAAATACTGATATCAAAAAACTTCGTTGCAACGGTATTTACAAAAATGATTAATAATATCGCTGGAATAAAGGTTTGCAGTGAAAAGTTAACGTACTTTTCCATAAAGCTATTAGCATAATTAGGAGAGCCTTGTCTTAGCTCTTCGCTTAAGCGAACTTTTTTCCATTTATACATTACAAACAAACACACCATTAAACCATTTAAAGGCAATATTGTGTCGTAAAATACGTCATAAACAACATCAAAAAAGCTCTTATTACCACTACCGTAGCTAGTAAAAGTAGTTAGGCTGTCAATCATACCAAACGACATAATACACAAAATAGTTAATATACCGGTTGATAAAGTGAGTATGCCCAGCGCTTTTTTACGGCTAATGCCTTTACGATCGCTTAATGTTGCTGTTGGTACTTCAACAATAGATACCAGTGATGTAATAGCAGCAAAAAATACCAATAAGAAGAAAATAAATGCCACGGCTGATGCGCCAAAGTAACCAATATCATTTTGTAGCGCTAATAAAATTTTTGGAAGGTAGACAAAAATCATTGAAACTGACGAGTCAGATAACTTAGCCGGATCGGTATTTGGATCAAAGCTAAAAATAGCCGGTAACACCATTAAGCCTGCTACAAACGCAACCAGTGAGTCGGTAATAGCAACCATTTTAGCACTGCCTACAATATCATCTTTTTTCGAGATATAAGATGCATAGGTAATTAAAATACCCATACCTAACGACAATGAGAAAAACGCTTGGCTCAATGCGCCATTCAGCACGCTGGCATTCATTTTACTAAAATCAGGAATAATATAGTACTTAACACCGGCCATGGCGTTATCAAGAGTGAGTACGTAACCCACCAATATAATAAGCATGACAAATAAAGCTGGCATTAAAAATTTAGCTGCTTTTTCTATGCCGTCTTTTACGCCACCGACCAAAATTAGGTTAACAATAACTACCACCAGCGCCATATAACCAAACACGGTATAGCTATTTATAAACTCACCAAAGTGTCCAGGGTTTGCCAGCATATCTAAATTACCCAGCGCGGTTTGGCTCAAGTAACCAAAAATCCACACCGTGATCACCATATAAAAAACAGCAATCATAAACGGCGTTAATACCGCTAAAAAGCCAGCAAATTTCCATTTTTTGTCGTTATTAGCTAATTTTTTGTATGCACCCAGCGGGTCTTTTTGTGCATGACGACCCATGGCCATTTCAGCCATCATTACGGGTAAACAAATGAATGCGACAAACAAAGCATAGACGAGCAAAAATGCACCACCGCCATTCTTAGTCGCAGAAACTGGAAAGCCTACTAAGTTACCAATACCCACAGCAGAGCCTGCCGCTGCCAATATAAATCCTAAGCGGGAGCTAAAGTGCTCTCTATTTTCACTCATGTAATAACCTTGTTATTATTTATCTTATCCAAGGGACTCTACCAGTGTTACGCAACGCTTTTCAAGCAATTACCGTGTAAAAAAACATTCTTGCTGTAAACATCGCCATAAACACTTTTAATTCACCATTTATCAACGCTATGCTAGTATGCAGTTAATTAAATTTAACAAGTTTTGAGAGTATTTATATGTTGTATATGATTTATTCAACAGACGTCCAAAATAGTTTAGAGCACCGTAAAGCGGCTCGCCCAGCTCATTTAGCGCGTTTACAAACGCTAGAAGACGAAGGCAGACTATTAACCGCAGGCCCACTTCCAGCCATCGATAGTGAAGACCCTCAAGATGCAGGCTTTACGGGTTCTTTAGTGATTGCTCAATTTAATTCTTTAGAAGACGCCAGAGAATGGGCGGCAGATGATCCTTATGTTGCCGGTGGCGTATATGAAAACTCTATTGTTAAACCATTTAAAAAAGTGTTCCCTGCTTAATTAAAGTGTGACCACCCTGTTTAACTGCAACCAGCAATTCAGGGTTTGTTCACTCATTTTTAATTAAACTTTGCTTAATAAAAACTTAAATACACCGCAAGGTATTAAAGTTTTAGTGGCTTAGTTTTTAAGCTAAGCAGGTCTGTTCTAGGAGTTCCGTAATGCGTGTATTATTAATACTCAATTTAATCGCGGTAGTGTGTTTGGCTAATTTTGCCCATGCAAACAATACCAAAAGCAAAACCGATAAAGTTGAGGTAAGCAAAAAAAAAGCAGTAATACTTGCAAAACAAACTACAGACGGTACAACGTTAAAGATTTCTGAAGAAACACTTTTTTTTACTGTACGAATTTTAAAAGCTGACGGCCACGTCGTCGATTTGAAAATAAACAAGAAAACTGGCGAAGTGAAAAAGGATTAACCAATGCGAATTTTAGTAATAGAAGATGATTTACATTTGGCAGACAATCTGCGCAATGCATTAGAAAAAGAGCGTTACAGTGTTGATTTATGTCACGACGGTGAAGCTGGCCTTTTTCACATCACTGAATACCCTTTAGATATGGCTGTAGTTGATTTAGGCCTACCTAAAATAGACGGTATTGAACTAATAAACAAAGCACGCGCCCAAGGGGTGACTATTCCTATTTTGATCTTAACCGCGCGCGATCGCTGGCAAGACAAAGTTGAAGGCTTAGATGCCGGTGCTGACGACTACCTAACTAAACCATTTCATGTGGAAGAACTGATTGCTCGCTGTAATGCGCTTATTCGTCGCAGTGCTGGTAAAGCAAACCCAGAAATGACAGCAGGCCCTATTAAAATTCATACGCGTTCACAACAAGTATGGGTAAACGATAAAGAGCTGAGCTTAACTGCGTATGAGTACAAAGTACTCGAATACTTAATGGTTAACCCACAAAAAGTAATTTCAAAGTCTGAGCTTACAGAGCATATTTACGACCAAGACTTTGATCTTGATTCGAATGTAATTGAAGTGTTTGTACTACGTTTACGTAAAAAACTCGACCCAGATGGCGTTCTTAACCCAGTAGAAACACTGCGTGGGCGTGGTTACAGGCTTAAAAGCCAGTGGTAGGACCGCAAGTTTCGTTAAAAATAAGGCAAGGATTTATCCTTGTCTTTGTTTTGTTAGTCGCCCTACCCATTTTGTTTTACTCCATAGGTAAAGCGTATTATGCGTCACTTGTTGATGCCACCGAAAAAAATCTCGAAGCACACCTGTATTCACTTATTTCCGAAGTTGATTTTACCGAGCGCGGCATTATTATGCCCAGCTCTATATTAACCCCCGAACTCAACAATCTAAACTCAGACACCTACGCCATGATATACCGTGACGACGTGCCTATTTGGCATTCTGAGTCGGCGGTTAACGTTAACTTTGTTCCCCAATATATAGAGCCCAAAGCAGGCGCTGCCGACTTTAGACGTGTGGTGTATAACAACACTGCTTATTGGCAATTAAGTTTAACGGTAATACTTAATAATATTGACCAATCAGAGCAAGCACGCTTTATTTTATTAAAACGTAACGATGCCCTACTGCGCTTAATGGATGGCTTTAAACAGACCCTAGTTGATTGGATGTTTATAATGGGAATTGCCATTGCAGGGTTAATGGCCATTGGTTTTATTTGGAGTGCACGACCTCTGCAGCGTTTAGATAAAGAAATAAAAGCAATTGAATCAGGCGATATTCAAGAAATTAAAGGCTTATACCCCGTTGAACTGCAAACGATTAAAGCCGACCTAAATTTACTGTTAGAGTCGCAGCAACGTCAAAAAGAACGATACCGCGCCTCTCTTAGCGATTTAGCCCATGCACTTAAAACGCCGTTAGCTGTTTTAAAATCAAGCCCACTCGCTAACGATGCAGATGCACAAGAACAACTCGACAGAATTAATGTGATGATCGAGCACCAATTAAAACGTGCCGCCACGGGTGCTTCCGATACATGGAAAAAACAAACCCCCATCAAGCCGGTTATCGATTCTATCTTAAGCGCAATGAGTAAAGTATACCGCGATAAAGACATTATATTTAACTGCCAAGTGAACGATAAAGATTACTTTTTAGGTGATAAAACCGATTTAATGGAGTTATTAGGCAACTTAATAGATAATGCCTGTAAAGCCTGTCGCTCCCAAGTCAGTATTAACGTTTCACAAGCTAAAACGCTCAGTATAAGCATTTGTGATGACGGCCCGGGCATTAAGCCAGATAAACGCGAATCATTGTTACAACGGGGTACGCGCCTAGATACCTACGAAAGCGGCCACGGTGTTGGTATGGCTATTGTATCTGACTTGGTTAAGTCGTATCACGGGCTGTTAACTATATCTCAGTCGCAACGTTTAGGCGGTGCAAAATTTATTCTCGAGTTTAATTACCATGAAAAAAAGTAACTACATCTTTTGTTTTAGCTTAAGCCTTTTATTTTTATGGGCGCAGCAAAGTATAGCTGCGCAAGAGTGTACATTGCAAAACAATGCCCTACCCGAGCAAATTAAAGATTACACACAATGTTTAGACGCCAAATTAAATAAAGTGCAACAGCAACAAGATAGCTGGATCCAGAAGCGTACCTTTGAACTGGCCGAATTAGAAAGTGAAACTGGTAACACCTACATTTTATCATTGTTTAAGCAAAGTCTTAACGCCAAAGACAAGTACATTCAAAAAAGTTGCCAGTGGCGTTATATGTTAAAACAGCCTAATTCACCAGAAGCTGTAGTAACTTATAAAGAGTGTGAAATAGCAATGATAGAGCAATTCATTCAGCAGCTTAAAATGGGGCTTTAACCAGCTCCTAATTAAACATTATGTGTTGAAGCTTGCTAATTTAGTGGTTAGTGTTTTGGAAGTGCAGCCTTAAAGGCTGCATTTTTGTATTTATATAGTTTGCGTGTGACTACTCTGACCATACCGCAAATTCATTTCCATTTGGGTCGTTAAAGTGAAATCGTCTACCACCTGGAAATGAAAATGTAGGCTTAATTATTTTGCCTCCAGCTTGCTCAATTTTATTTTGAGTCGCTTCAAGGTCATTACTGTATAACACAATTAACGGGCTTCCGTTTTTAGTAGCAACAACCAAGTCAGATTTAAAGAAACCACCATCAACCCCTTGTGCGGCAAAGCTACAGTATTCTGGGCCATAATCTACAAATGACCAGCCAAACACGTCACTAAAAAAGGCCTTAGTAGCTGCAATATTTTGTGCAGGAATTTCAATATAGTTAATTTTATTATTTTGAGTCATTTTAGTTTTTTGCCCTTATTCTTGTTTATATTATTTGCGATTTGAACTGGTAATAAATAAAGATAGCAGCAATGCTCAATAATCATAAGCAAACATCAGGTATTTGAAATAAGCGATACATAAACACTGTTGGTTGTCATTCTTAAACAGCTTATTATCTGGATTTTTATATATCTAAGTTGATTTGCTCTGTAGTTAATATACGACTTTTTAAGCGATCAACAATTTGTTGATTAAAACATTTTGACAAAACCACGCAAAAACCACAAGCTACCTACCAGTAGATTGATTTAGCTAAAGTGATTTAAAATGCATAAACCTGTGGTTATTATTGGTGGTGGCTTAGCGGGCTTATATGCTGCTTACAACCTTAAAAAACGTGATATTCCGTTTTTATTATTAGAGGCCAAAGCCAGTTTGGGCGGTAGAATTGCGTCTCATTATTTACCGACCAACAACACCATTGGCCACGATTTAGGCCCAACATGGATATTTCCGCACCAGCCTAATATTCAACAATTAGTTGCTGTTTTAAACATCCCAGTGTTTGAGCAATACACCCAAGGCGATGTGCTGTATCAAGCATCACAAACCGCTCCTGCACAGCAAATTGCAGGGGCTGGCGAAATGCAGTTATTTAGAATACAAAACGGCATGGACGAGCTTATCAATGCGCTTTATCAGCAGCTTGAGCCAAAAACCGTTAAATTAGAGCACGCTGTTAGCGAAGTAAAAAAGCTCTCCGATGGCTGGCATATAAGCGCTAATTATCAAGGGAGTAGGCAGCACTATACTTGCGATCAGTTACTGTTGGCATTACCGCCTAGAATGATCAGTCAACATTTAACCCCGCATTTATGGGCCGATAATGTTTTAACACAGCGTTTAGCGTCGGTGCCTACATGGATGGCTGGCCAAGCAAAGTTTATTGCCACTTTTGAGCACGCTTTTTGGCGAGATAAAAATTTATCGGGACAATGTTTTAGCCGACTAGGCCCATTGGTAGAAGTTCATGATGCGTCAGCAAGTGAGCATTCTCACCCTGCTTTGTTCGGCTTTATTGGCGTGCCTTACTTGCAGCGCAGTAAAGTAACCAGAGAACAATTAACTCAGGCTTGCCTTGAACAGCTCAGCTATTTTTACGGTGAACAAGCCTATACAGCGAAAAGCTGCATTATAAAGGATTGGGCTGAGGATGAATTTATTGCCAACAAAGATGACCAAATAGGTGTGTCGCAGCACCCAGAATTCAATTTTTCAGGGCTTAGCGAGCAGCTTAAACAGTTACAAGTGCATTTTGTGGGGAGTGAGTTTGCAAAGCATGAGGCTGGCTATTTAGAGGGGGCTATAAACGCTGTAGATAACGCCTTAGCTAATTTAATGGATACTTAGCTTTTTAAAAGGCGTGCTATGTAGGCACGCCTTTGTAAGGTATTAGTCTTCTGATTTGATAACGGTTTCTTCACCTGTGCCAAGCATAGTGGCTAACCAACGCCCTTCGTCACTAGCTTCTAGCGCTATTTTTACAATCATGGTTAACGGCACCGATAACAACATACCTACAGAGCCTAATAACCAGCCCCAAAATATTAACGATAAAAACACCACTAAGGTAGAAAGCCCGAGGCCTTTACCCATGTATTTTGGCTCTACAATATTACCCATAACGGTATTAATGGTTAAATAACCCGCGCCGACGAGCCCTGCCACTAATGGGCCTTGCGTAATAAGCGCCAGTAACAGTGCAGGCACAGCCGCAATGATTGAACCAATGTTAGGAATGTAATTAAGCATAAATGCCAATACGCCCCATAGTACAAAATAATCAACATCGAGTACCCACAGGTAAAAACCAGCAATTACACCAGTGGCTAAACTCACTAAGGTTTTAATGGCTAAATAAGAGTTAATAGAGTCTAAAAAACGGTCAATTTGCTTGATTTTGCTGTCGGGATCGTCCAGTGCTAAATGAATTTTTTTGCCAAGTATCGGCCCTTCAAACAGCATAAAAACAACCGTTAAAATAATTAAAAACATATTGGCCATTACGCTACCTAAACCCGTTAGCATATTGGTGGCAACATCAACCATTTTGCCAGGGTCAAACATAGACAAAATTTGTTCTTTATTAATTAAGATATTGTATTGCGAGGCCACATCAACCAACCATACAAATTCTTCTTTTAATTGTGCTTTATATTCAGGTAACTGTTTTGAAAAATCGTTAACCGACTGCCCTACTAAACCGCCTAAGCTAACCCCTAAGCCCATAATAATAAGCACCACAAGCACTACCGCTATGCCTTTTGGAATACGGTAACGAGCAAAAAAGTTAATAAGTGGGCTACAAATTATGGCTATAAATGCTGCCAAAATAAACGGAATAACAATAGCGCTAGCGGCTTTAATACCCGCTAGCACAATGACCAAAGCGGCAAAAATTATTAAGCTTTTATTTACCCCAGTTAAACTTGCCAATACTCTTATCCTATTACTGTTATTTGGCTTTAGTGTAAGGCAAAAGCTAATAGAATGAAATGTTTAAGGGTGATCATAAAAATTATTGGTACGTATAAATTTGCAAATCGTTGAGCTGGAGAGTATAAATTTTAAACATCCTGCTTTATTTATAATTTTGGAGTTGCAATGCATATATTTTTTACTGGCGCCACAGGCTTAATTGGTAGGCACCTTTGCCCTTTCTTGTTGCACCACCACGATGTTACTGTACTGAGCAGAAACCCAACCAAAGCAAAAGTATTGTTAGGGCACCAGATAAATGCAGTTGATAGCCTTGAAGATGTTGATTTTAATACCGTTGACGTTGTTATTAACTTAGCCGGTGAGCCTATTGTAAATAAACGTTGGAGCGACAAACAAAAAACAGTCATTCGCGATAGCCGAATCATTGTTACGCAAGCGATTAGTGATGCTATTAAGCAGTGCCATACCCCACCACATACCTTTATATCTGGCAGTGCAATTGGTTATTATGGTCGACAAGGCGACACTCTGGTTGATGAAAACAATACAGAGCCTCATGATGAATTTAGCCACCAACTGTGCAAAGATTGGGAGCAAGCAGCTTTAAAGGCTGAGTCTGACGAAACTCGAGTGTGCTTATTACGTACCGGTATTGTATTGGCTAAAAAAGGCGGCGCGCTTGGTAAAATGTTACCAGCATTTAAGCTTTGCGTAGGTGGTCCAATTGGCAGTGGTGAGCAAGGTATGTCGTGGATCCATATAGATGACATGGTTCAGCTCATTTTATTTTTAATTCGCAATAAAGAAATATCAGGAGCTGTTAATGCCACAGCTCCTGAGCCCCTAAGCAATAAGCAGTTTAGCCAATCACTCGCAAAAGCATTGTCACGCCCTGCGTTTATGCCTATGCCTGCTGGGGTGCTTAATATATTAATGGGTGAAATGGCCGACTTACTTACTACCGGCCAGTATGTGGTACCTAAAAAAGCATTAGACCATAACTATCGTTTTCACTTTACTAAAATTGACGCTGCATTAGAAAGTTTAGTCTAGCTACTGGCCTTAACGGATTAAGTTTGTAGTAGGGGGTAAAAGTTAATACTTTTTACCCTCTTGCTATTTTTGTGTTACTACCTAATACTTATAGCTGTATAAACGCCTTCAATTAGCTAAAAGAGCCCCTTAAACATGCTTCATTTACCTACATTAATTAGCCTCTGTTTTATTCTTAACTTGTTTATTGCTGTGTTCTTTTTTTCTGTTTATAGATACAAAAAACAACCTTGCTATTTATTTTTTGCTACCGCCTGTTGCTCGTTTATTACCGCAATAGCACTAATTGGTTTAAGAGATTTTATTGAGTTTCCATTATTAACCCACTTTTTTGCTTACGTTTTTATTATTTTAAGTCCATTACTCGTTATTTTAGGGTTAATACCACAAAGCCAAGCACCCGCGATAAAATTAACACCTTTATACTATGCTTGTGCCATGTGCTGTACGCTTTTACTTGCAGTGTACCTTATAGATGCAGGGCAAATTATTACCAGCATTATTACTGCTGTATTATTTAGTTACGCTGCGTATTTAATGATTAAAACTCCAAGTGTTGCAGTAGTCCAACAACGCTTACTCGTTGTCTGTTTTACAATCCACAGTGTGGTGATGCTGTTGCAAGTTGTACTCCTTGTTTTGCTCTACTCAAGCCAAATCAGTCAAGCAAGCTTAGCTTTTGGATTACAGCTGTTATTGGTAACGCATTTATTTTTAACTACCGCTACTGCGCTAATTTTACCGTTTATTAAGTTTGCAAATGCTGAGTCTAGACTGATCAATCTAGCGAATCACGACCCGTTAACGCAACTTTTAAACAGGCGTGGATTTTTCCGTTTATGTAAAAAAATAACTAAAACCGCGCCTCTTAACAGCAGAGTATCGTTGATCATGCTCGATATAGACCTATTTAAACAAGTGAACGACCAATACGGTCATGAAACCGGGGATGAAGCGATAAAGTGGATTGCACAACATATTAACGAATTGTTTTTTGAGCTTGGAGTTACTGCTCGTATTGGTGGAGAAGAGTTTGCTATTTTTCTTAATCAACAGAACTTAGCGCAAGCTAGGCTGTTAGCTCAAAAGCTTTGCAGTAGTATTAATGAATACCCGTTTTATTTTAATGGTAATAGCATTGCACTGTCTGTAAGTGCTGGAATAAGTAGCATGTTAGTGCGCGAGCTAAATATGCAAGCACTGTTGTTACAAGCCGATAAACGCCTTTATCTTGCAAAAGAAACAGGCCGAAATAAAGTGGTCACCCATGATGAAAAAAGCTTATTAACCAAAGCTCCCACTGCCATCATTTAATTTAGCCATAAAAAAACGGCATCATAGTTGATGCCGCTTGATACGTTTACAAATTATATAATTACTTACTTATCCAAGGCGTTACTTTAACAACCTCGTTAATATCAGCTAATACGGTTGTATTGTCTTCCCAGCTATCGGTTACTTCAAAATAACACACTGACTTTTCGCACGTTATGCGCTCATCATCAAATTGCTTAGGAGTTTTAAAGGTAACAACCACGCCTTTTTGTTCAGGTAATAAAAACCACATTAGTTTGCTAACAAAAAAGCCAGATAGGTCTGTTAATAGCTCTTCAAGCTCATTATTAATAACCAATAACGATTGCTTTGATAACGCCAGTCCATCTAGTTCCTTAGCTTCTATTTGTAGCTTTAACTGACAGTCGTGAACCGGGTTTTTTGGCTGAACTACAATCACCGCTTTGTCGGTATCTAGCTGTTTATCGAACGGTAATAGCAATTGCGCTTTGTCGGTATAATTAAGCGGGTACTCATTTTTTTCAGTTAAAATAGTACCGTTTTTAATACTACAAACTTCGTTAGTACCAATATCGCTAATATAAAAGTTTACGCGGGCGTACTGAAAGTCCCCTTTGTTTACCACTTTTAAACGGTCGTAAAAACCGTCATACGACATCACAAATTCTTTAGCAACGGCACTACTAGCTGCTACTGCTAAAAAGCTGGCTGTAACTAATTTTAATAACGGCTTATTCATTAAAGTACGCTCGGTTTTGATTAATCATGGTATTAAGCTCTTCAATGTACGCTTCACCACGTTCAGAGTAAGACATTAAACCATACGTTAATTTAGTCGCTAAAATTGGTTTTTGTTGTGCGCGTAAGTCTTCGCGGATAGTACGTAGCTCTTTGTAAGCATTGTGGGTATTAATATTTTTAAAATAAGAGCTTACTGCTGCACGTACCGATTTGAATGCAGCCACTTCATGCTCGGCTTCACTATTACGTCTTCTTGGTACCATGCCACAGCCTTTTTTGTAGCACCATTGGCCAAAAAAGTTTAAGCCGATTCGTGCAAAACGTGAAGTGCCCCAAGCAGACTCATTGGCTGCCTGCATTAAGGCCATCTCTTTAGGAATGATGTCTACTCGGCGCAGTGCTTGGCTTAAGGTGATGGTATCTAACGTTTCAGGTAATCCGTACGACTTAAGTATTTTTTTTATGTCGCCCGCTTGTTTTTTACTAAGCGGTTCACTGTGCTCTATCATCATGCGTGCAATTTCAAGGTTTGCACGTTGCTGTAAAATCTTTTTGTTTTCGGCTTCTACATGAGGCTTAATAAAGTTAAAAAACGCATGTTTTTTCTCTTTCACATCAGTGAATTCTGAGAACTTTGGCAACTTAACGTTGTGCAATGGTTTTTCTTTTTTCTTCTCTTTTTTAATGTCGTTAGAGCTGGTTTGCTCGTCTGATACTAGTTCATCAGCATCAATAAACGGAAGGGTCAACGCCCAAATAACAATGGCGGCTAACAACAACTGAAAAATAGTTTTTAACATGTATTATCTCAATTTAACTCTAAGTTATGTATGGTGTAGTCACATACATACGAAACATCATTATACCTAAGCCACTTTATAAACGCGAATACTGAACAACCGAATAAAATTCATACACCTATTGCTTACAATTTATAATATACTAAGTGCTAAAACCGAAGACGAATTGATAGGTTGAGACATGGATAAACAGTGGCAAAATAGAATAATTGAACAATATAAGCACCGCCCTAACGATAACCGCTCTCCTTGGCAAATCGACCGCTCACGAATCATTCATGCTGCTGCATTTAGGCGCCTTCAAGCTAAAACCCAAATAATGGGTATTGGCTTAAACGACTTTTACCGTACACGCCTTACCCATTCATTAGAAGTCTCGCAAATAGGCACCGGCATATTACGCCATTTAAAGGTCCAACATCCAAGCTTTGAACATTTTCCATCTACTGGATTGCTCGAAACCTTATGTTTAGCACACGATATAGGCCATCCACCGTTTGGGCATGGTGGCGAAATTGCACTTAACTATATGATGCGTGATCATGGTGGTTTTGAGGGTAACGCACAAACACTGCGCATTGTGGCAAAGCTAGAGCCCTATAGTAACGGCTACGGCATGAACTTAACTAGACGCACCTTGTTAGGATTTATTAAGTACCCAGCTTTTATTGATAACCTTTGGCATAACATCCCACAAGAAAATAAACAGCGTGCGTTTATAAAAGCCGATGACTGGCGACCAGCCAAAGGTATTTACAATGACGATGCCGCGATATTTAATTGGATTATTGAGCCTCTTAGCGAAAGTGATAAAGCGTTATTATCTAGCCAAGAACACGCAGATGCTTATCGCGCTAAAACCCTTTATAAATCACTCGACAGTGCCATTATGGAACTGGCTGATGACATTGCATATGCCGTTCACGACCTTGAAGATGCCATAGCTACCGATGTGCTCAGTTTAGACGATTGGCTAACCCATGCATTACCTCATTTACAAGCACTTGACTATGACTGGTTAAACACTTTGCTGGAGTCACTCTCCAAGCGGTTATTTTCAAAGTATGAACATGAGCGAAAAGACGCCATAGGCGAACTGGTGAATACCTTTATTATTCATATTCATTTAGATACCCAAAACGATGAATTTGAGTGCCCTATTTTAAAGCACACCGCAAAATTAGATCAGCAATACGAAAATGTGCTACAGATCCTCAAACACTTTATATTTCAGCGTTTAATACGCGACCCACAAATGCAGCAAATAGAATTTAAAGGGCAAAACCTACTCATAGAATTATTTACTGCGTTTGCCAGCGATCCGCTGCGCTTATTACCCGAAACCACGCAGGCACTGTACCTTGAAGCTGAAAAACACAATCAAGGTATGCGTATTATTTGTGACTATTTAAGCGGTATGAGCGACGAATACGCTTATAAAACCTATCAACGGTTGTTCTCCCCCATACAATAAGTTAGCTAATCTGAACTTAGGTTAGTCAACATAAAAAAGCCGAGTCACTTACGTAACTCGGCTTTTCGTTAGTTTATAAAATCACACTACAGTGATTTAATGCCCATGTTGTAAAGCGTAAAACCGTACATATCGGCATAAAGGTCAATAATTTTACTGGTTGGTGTACCGGCACCATGGCCTGCATTGGTTTCAATACGAATAAGTGTAGGATTTGTACCCGCTTGATTCGCTTGAAGCTCAGCTGCAAATTTAAATGAATGCGACGGTACAACGCGGTCATCATGATCGCCTGTAGTGATCATAGTCGCCGGATATTCAACCCCTGCTTTTACATTATGAATTGGCGAGTAGCCTTTTAAATAATCAAACATTTCTTTACTTTGGTCGCTAGTACCGTAATCGTATGCCCAACCAGCGCCAGCTGTAAATGTATGATAACGAAGCATATCCAATACGCCTACCGCAGGTAACGCAACTTGAAACAAGTCAGGTCGCTGGGTCATTACAGCACCCACTAATAACCCACCGTTTGAACCACCACGCAGTGCTAAGCGCTTTTTAGAGGTGTATTTTTTATCTTGTAAGTATTCAGCTGCAGCAATAAAGTCGTCAAATACGTTTTGCTTTTGCAATTGTGTACCTGCTTTATGCCACTCTTTACCGTATTCACCACCACCACGAATATTAGCAACTGCGTATACGCCGCCTTGCTCAAGCCAAGCTGCTGTTGTAGAGCTAAAGCGAGGTGTTAAGCTTATATTAAAGCCACCATAGCCATATAAAATAGTTGGGTTGCTGCCATCTAATTTAATATCACTTTTATAAGTGATGATCATCGGTACTTTAGTGCCATCTTTAGAGGTATAAAATACTTGCTCAGAGGTATAGTTATCGCTATTAAAATCTATCCCTGACTTACGGTATACTTTTGACTCACCGCTTTGCACGTCAAAGCTGTAAGTCGTACCTGGCGTTTTGTAGTTAGTAAACGAGTAATAAAGCGTAGTTTGCTCTTTTTTACCGCCAAAACCACCCGCTGTACCGACGCCTGGTAAACTAATATCACGGATCAACTCACCTTGTTTGTTGTACTGCTTCACTTTAGAAATAGCATCAACCATGTAGTTGGCAAAAAACGTATTTCCTCCAAGGGTTACATTAAGTACATTTTCAGTCTCTGGGATAAAATCTTGCCAATTTTCAGGCTGTGGATTGCTTGCATCAACCGTCACTACTTTTTTATTTGGTGCATTTAAGTTAGTAACCAAAAATAGCTTGCTGCCTTCGTTGTCAATTACGCTGGTATCAGAGTCGGTGTTACCCACTACGGTCACAAATTCGCTATCTGGCTTGGTTAAATCTTTAATAAATAACTTATTACCAGAGGTTGATACGCTGGCACTAATAAACAAGAAACGACCATCTTTGGTTGCTTTAGCGCCCACATAGCGGTGTTTTTGTTCTGCTGTATTGCCAAATACTAAAGTATCTTCGCCTTGATCTTGACCTAACTTATGGTAATACACTTTATGTTGATCAGTTTTTGCAGAAAGCTCACTGCCCTCTGGCTTATCGTAGCTTGAATAGTAAAAACCGTCATTTGCTAGCCAGCTAACGCCACTAAATTTAACATCAACTAGTGCTTGTTCTACCTGCTCTTTGGTTTCAGTGTCTATAACAATGATTTTACGCCAATCACTACCACCTTCTGAAATTTGGTACGCTAACAATGAACCATCTTCTGAAAATGATAAACCCGACATTGAAGTGGTGCCATCTTCACTAAAAGTATTAGGATCTAAGAACACTTCAGCTTCACCGCCGTCTTTGCTGCGGTATAAAACGTACTGGTTTTGCAGGCCATTATTTTTATAAAAATAAGTGTAATCACCTTCAGTAAACGGGGCGCTGATTTTTTCGTAGTTCATGAGTTTTTCAAGGCGCTGTTTGAGTGTGTCTCTGTAAGGCACTTGCTCTAAATACGAAAAAGTAAGCTTGTTTTGAGTTTTAACCCATTGAGCCGTTTCATCACTCATATCATCTTCTAACCAGCGATACGGATCAGCCACGGTTTCACCAAAGTAAGTGTCAACCACAGTGCCTTTTTTAGTTTCAGGGTAATCTAGTGAGTTAACTGCTTTCATAGCTGTTTTTACTTCATTTTGAGTAGTGTTTTCTGCAGGTTGTGAACAACCCGCAAGTGCGATTACAACCGCACAGGTCAGTGTTTTTTTAAGCATTGCTTTACCATTATTTTTTTATAGTCAGCCTAAGTTATTAACTTTCTGTTTGTTTGTCTATCAACTTGCGGTAAACGTCATTTATCGCTGTTAACCTGCGCTAAATTGCGCTTAAATAAATGAATAACTTTTAAACACTAACAGGTTGAGTAATGACAGAAACTGAATCTTTTACCAGCTTTAAACGCTTTTACCCTTACTATCTAAAAGAGCATCGTAATAAAACTTGTCGCAGGCTGCATTTTATTGGCAGTAGTTTAGTGTTGCTTTTGACCGGCTATGCGCTTATTAGCTCACAATTTGCATTGTTATGGTTATTACCGGTGATTGGTTATGGCTTTGCATGGGTTGGGCATTTCTTTTTTGAAAAAAACCGCCCCGCCACATTTAAGCACCCGTTATACAGTTTATGGGGTGATTGGGTCATGTTTAAAGATATACTGATTGGCAAAATTAAATGGTAAATGGCTACTTACGCTTCGGTATCACAAACACCTCATCTTACTCTCTGTAAATAAAATGTAGATTGAATGTAATTCAATTGACCTCGATTGTAGAAATGGTCTACCTTGACAACAGTAATTTCAATTAGTTCATTAATTTAAAAAGATTAAATTGAAACCACCTGTAGAGCATCGAATGAGGGAAATTAGTTATGCAACTTACACCGCTATTTACAGCAAAAAAAACCATCACTTTAAGTATCGCCGCTGCACTTGTTGGCTCATGGACGGTTAATGCCGCTGAGCAAGAGACTCAGGCGCAAGAAAACATTGAACAAATTAGTGTTATTGGCTCTCGCCGACTAGGCCGCACAGTTGAAGATAGCCCAGTGCCTATTGATATTATCAGTAATGATGCCTTAAAAAGTTCAGGGCAAACAGAAACCAATGCATTATTAAGTACGTTATTACCAAGTTTTAATTTCCCCCAACCATCAATTACCGATGGCAGCGACCACGTACGCCCAGCTCAACTGCGTGGCTTAGCCCCTGATCACACCTTGGTACTCGTAAATGGTAAACGTCGCCACAGTAACGCGCTACTAAATTTAAACGGCTCAACGGGTCGTGGCTCGTCATCAGTTGATTTAAACGCTATTCCTGCAAACGCGATTGAACGCATTGAAGTATTACGCGACGGCGCCGCAGCTCAATATGGCTCAGACGCTATTGCTGGGGTGATTAATATCGTCCTTAAAAGCAATAGCAGTGGCGGTAGTTTGGGTGCCGTATATGGTGCAAACATTACCGATATGGACGGTGTCGCGCAGTTACAATCGGTCTCTGAGGACGCCAATGGTGATTTAGCTTTTACTGAGGGCAGCGACCGTTCGCTTACCGACGGCCAAACCTTAACCCTGCAAGGTAATATGGGGTTTGAATTGGGCGATAATGGCTTTTTGAGTATTTCTAGTGAATATCGCGATCGCAGCTCAACCAACCGCTCTGATTACGACCAACGCGAAAACTATGCTCGTTTACCTGATGGCTCTCTCGACCCACGCGAATTCACATGGGATCGTTACAACCATAACTTTGGTAACGGCACTGTTGAAGACTTTGCGTTGTTTTACAACGCAGGTTATCAGCTAAATAACGATGCTGAGCTTTATTCTTTTGGCTCATACAGTAAACGTGAAGGTGAAGGCGGTGGCTTTTATCGTCGCGCCCAAGACAGCCGTAACGTTACAGAAATTTACCCTGATGGCTTTTTGCCGGTGATCACCTCAGACATTGATGACTTTTCACTGGCTTTAGGTGTGAAAGGCTTTGCTAATGAATGGAACTACGATGCTTCTGCTGTATACGGCCAAGATGCCTTTAACTTTGGTGTTATTAATAGCTTAAACACTTCATATGGGCCAAGTAGCCAAACTAGTTTTGATGCCGGCACGCTAACTTACGATCAGCTGACGATTAATCTTGATTTTAGCCGTGAGATTGATGCTGACTTTTTAGCCAGCGGAATTAACGTGGCAGTGGGCGCTGAGTATCGCCGCGAAGGGTATGAAATTCAAGCAGGTGAAGAAGCCTCTTATGCGCGTGGTAATTTTGGCCCAGGTGGTGCCGTGACCGATCCGGTTAATGGCCCATTCGGCTCTGCAGGTTCACAAGTGTTCCCGGGATTCACACCTGAATCTGCGGGTGATAACAGCCGCCACAATGTCAGCCTTTACGTTGACTTAGAAGCCTTTATTACAGATAACTGGAATGTTGCCATCGCCGCGCGTTACGAAGACTACTCTGATTTTGGCGACACGCTTAATGGTAAAATTGCAACTCGCTATACACTTACAGAAGACTTAGCACTGCGCGGCTCTGTATCAACTGGGTTTAGAGCGCCCTCTTTACAACAGCAATACTTTACCTCAGTAGCGACTGTATTTGTAGATGGCGAACCAACACAAACAGGTACCTTTGCGCCAAGCAGCGATGTTGCCGTTGCATTGGGTTCACCGGGTTTAGACGCAGAAGAAGCTACTAACTACGGGGTAGGCTTTACGTGGTCAACTGACTTTAACTTCAGCTTATCGGTGGATTACTACCAAATATTAATTGATGACCGTATTGTGTTATCAAATAACCTATCAGGCGCAGGCGTTGCAAGCTTACTTGAGGGCACAGGCGCTAACCAAGGGCGATTTTTCTTAAACGCGATCGATAGCAAAACCCGTGGCGTTGACGTCGTCGCTTCTTATAATTTAATCACCGACAATTACGGTGATGTAGCGTTTAATTTAGGTTACAACTACGGTAAAAACCAAGTCACCGACATTATTGATCCACCAGCACAATTACAAAGTGTTGGGGTTGAGCAAGATAATTTGTTCTCGGGTAACGAGCTACGTCGTTTTGAAGTGAGCACACCGCGCAATAAATATAACCTTAGCGCAACATGGACACTTAACGAATGGCGCACCACACTTCGCAGTACTCGTTATGGTGAAACACAAGACCCGTCTGAAAATCCAGAGCGTAACGAAGTGTTAGAACCTAAATGGATCACCGATTTAGATGTGGCGTATGCACTTAATAATAACCTTACTCTGAGCTTAGGCGCTAATAATGTGTTTGATGTATACCCAGATCCAACTCGTGAGCTTGTGAGCGATGTAACCACTTTCTCTCGCTTGTTCTCGTACTCGGGCTTTTCACCATTTGGTTTTAATGGCCGTTATGTATACGGCAAAATTGAAATGAAGTTTTAAGCTGTAGCTTAAACCAAAAAGCCACACTAAATAGTGTGGCTTTTTAATAGATTAGAACCCGATTAGATTTTAGTTAACCAACCGTGTTTATCTTCGCTCTTACCCCATTGAATGTCGTTCAATGCTTGACGTAAGCGTGCCGTTGTTGGCCCTGGTTCACCGTTACCTACTTTGTATTCTTTATCGTTATGGATAAACGTACCTACTGGAGTCAATACTGCCGCAGTGCCTGAAAGTGCTGCCTCAGTACCTGGTTTTGCTGCACGCTCTAAAAGCTCAGTGACAGTAAAGTTGCGCTCGCTAACCGTCATACCTAAATCTTTAGCTATGGTTAAAATGCTATTACGGGTTACACCGTGTAAAAATGTGCTGTCGAGTGCTTTTGTAATGATTTCATTGCCATCAATTAAAATAAAGTTTGCGGCACCGGTTTCTTGTACATCGCCGCCTGGGCAAAATAAAATTTGGTCGGCTTTATATTTAGTGCGTGCTGCTGAAATTGGGCCAAGTGCGCTGGCATAGTTACCACCGCTTTTGATCATACCCATGTGCGGGGCACAGCGCATACCATCTTCTTCAAGTAAAACACGTAACGCAGTTGCACCACCTGAAAAATAATCACCCACTGGCGATAATAACGTGTAAAGCAACGAACTCATTGACGGTGCCGCCGCTTTACCAATGGCAGCTTCTGTACCAATGTGGGTTGGGCGAATATACATAGAACCAGGAGGAAGCGGCGTTTCATCGGCGTATTCACGAACAATATCGATGATCATTGTTTTTAGCATCTCGCCATCAACAGCAGGTAAACTCAACAATTCAGAACTTTGCTGCATGCGCGCAATATTAGCGTCCATTCTAAAAATATTAACCGAGCCATCTTCGTGACGAAAGGCTTTTAAACCTTCAAAACATGTACTTGAATAATGAAGAACGTGCGCACCTGCATGCAACTCAAGCTTATCGCAAGGAACAATTGAGCTTTCGCCCCACTGATTGTCAGAAAACTTAGCTTGAATCATCTGCGGCATAAACACAGTACCAAATGCTGCCATTTTTATTCTCTCTTGTGTGGTCTATTTTTCTCCATTGTATGACAACCAGCTACTATTTAACCATAGCAAAACGAGCTGTTTTTAAATTAATTAGAAGAATTTTTTGCATGTACTGATGATTATTTAATCAACAAAGCACTTACCAACCTTTTAATGCAATAATCAGCTAACATTTTATAGTTAGCTGATTAATTAATGCGTACATTATGATGGCGGCTATTTTATTAGCCTCTATTTAAACGAATAACGCAATATACGCTTTAATACTGAGGTGTATTGGTGAAAAAATCCGCCAGTATTATAAGCAATCCCCTGCTTTTGTAATGCTGCTTGCACTTTAGGCGCAATTTCTTGATAACGCGACGACGGCATATCAGGAAATAAATGATGCTCTATTTGAAAGCTTAAATGCCCAGTTAAAATATGAAACCAACGCGCCCCTTTAATGTTTGACGAACCCAGCGCTTGGCGATAATACCACTGCCCTTGGCTTTCGTTTTTGCAGTCTTGCTCATAAAAGGTATGGGTTTGCTCGGTAAAATGACCACAAAAAATAATGGTTGAGGTCCATAGGTTACGAATTAAGTTTGCCAAAAAATTACCGCTTAATACCCATAAAAACAGTGGTCCCGCCAAAACTGGAAATAACACATAGTCTTTAATTAGTTGGCGCGCCCCTTTACTAAAAAAGCGCTTTTTTAAGGTGCTATGCGCCACAGCACCTTCACGGTTTGGTTTCTTTTTACCTATAAAGACTCGCTCGCCTGCGAGCTCGTGATACGACACGCCCCACTGAAACAGCACGCTCAGATTTAAATAAGTAATAAACTGCCATGTATTTTTTAGTCGCCATTTAAAGTCATTGCTCAACCTTAATAAGCCATAACCAAAGTCACGATCTTTTCCGATAATGTTAGTGTAAGTATGATGTTCAAAGTTATGAACGCGGTTCCAGCTTTGGCCATCGCAGGCTATATCCCACTCGTAGCTTTTAGAGTTAAGCTGTTTGTCGTTCATCCAATCGTATTGACCATGCATTACATTGTGGCCAATTTCCATGTTGTCGAGAATTTTAGCCAAACCAAGTAATAAAACACCCGCTACCCACAATAATGGCTGTACAAAGCCAAGCATCAATAAAATCCGTCCGCCTATTTCGCAAAACCGCTGCTTACGCACAATAGAACGAATATAGTTTGCATCCTTTTGCCCAACTGTAGCTAATGTCGACATTTTAATTTCATCTAAATCATCGGCTAACTGTTGATAATTTATAGTTGTCATAGCTGTAACTCCAAATCGCTAACGGCTTGGCTCACACACAGTTGAATTAACTGCTCACCAGTATCTGATAATTGATTAGTTTTTAAATTACGCACCACTCCCGACTTTTTAATGCACTGGCATTGATGGCAAATACCAATGCCGCAACCACGCTGCACAGGGAGTTTTTTTGCTTCAAACTGGTTTAATAACACCTCATTACTAGTCACTACATGCGTGTCTTTATTTATTATTACTGAAAAATGATTGTCGTCAGTCAATTTAGGCAAGGATAGACCAAACGATTCTTGGTAATAGGTTAAATTAAGTAGACGAGTAAAATCTGCAACTTCTTGCATAAAGCCAGCAGGACCACAGCAATATATATCAGGATTATCGTCCGTATTTATATGAGTAGTTAAATATGGGCTTCGATCCCGTGTAAGCAGTACGTAAGAAAAATGATTATATTGCTGTGTCAGCATTTTTAACTCATTAGTGCATTGATGCTCACCTGCTTTAGCAAAGTAAATTAATTTTATCTGATGCTCAGTATTACCTAGCTGCTGATCAAGCATAGCAAGCATAGGCGTAATTCCCGAACCACCAGCAATAAACGTGCTGGGTTTGTGCCAGCTTTTAAATACAAAGTCGCCACTTGGTGGAGAAATATTACACCATGGCTGCACCGCTAATGCATTTTGCAATTGGCTTGTAAAATGACCTTGCTGATCTGTTTTTACTAATAAACGAAGTAAACCTGTCGCCTTATATTGTGCGGGGCTGCATGCCAAAGTAAACACTCGAGTAAGCAAACGTCCATTAGCTTCCACCGTTAAGCTAATGTGTTGACCAGCAATATGTATAGGCCACTTTTTACTTGGTTTAAGTGAAATACTTAAAAATCGCCCGCTTAGCGCTTGGACATCAACAACCTTGGCTCGAAAAAGGTCAGCGCGCCACGCAGGTTTAAACTTTTGCATTATTGGCTCAATATAAGCTGCAAAGCTTTGATGGTGTAAAAACCATTTTGAAAATTGGTCTAATACCGGAGTTAACATGGTTATAAATTCTCTATTTAAATCGACTACCCATTAGTTTCTGCTGGGTTTTACATTTGAGCATACACGTGTAAGCCTAAACTTCAGCGCACAAGTGTACGCTCGAATTTTTAAATTTCAACCCCATTAGAGTAATTATTCAATTTTTCTAGAGCGGTATTTAAAGGTTAACAACGCTTAAGTACCCAATGGAGAACGATTAAATTGCGTGCACTTGTACTTATCCCAAGCACTTAACACCATGATAAATAGCGTGCTAAGGTAGTTAAAATTTAGTTAATTTTGGAAGCCATTATGAACAAAGTAACAACGCGTAAAAAATTTTCTACACTTGCCAAAATCAGTTGTGCATTTGCACTTTCGGGGCTCACCAGCCTCAGTACTTATGCAGTTGATTTTAAAGAATTGGATAAATTAGCGCTTAATGTAAAACCGGTAACTGTTGCCCAAGGAATTTCAATTCCGTGGGCTATTGAGGCTCTGCCAAACGGTGACTTATTAATAACCGAGCGCAGCGGTATCCTTTATTTACTTCGTAATAACTCCACCAGCTTAACTAAGATCACTGGGCTACCAAAAATAGATGCCAACGGCCAAGGCGGGCTTCTTGATTTAGAGCTACACCCTGATTTTGCTAATAATCAATGGCTATATATTACTTATTCAAGCAGTAAAGGCGATGGCGCAGGTAGTAACACCGCACTTATGCGTGCAAAGCTAAGTAACGATCACAGCCAACTACTTGAGCCACAACAATTATACAAAGGTGAGCATAACTCTAAAAAAGGTCAGCATTACGGCAGCCGTATTGTGTTTGATAACCAAAACTATGTGTATTTTTCGATTGGCGACCGCGGCTCGCGAGATATTAACCCACAAGATTTAGGCCGTGATGGCGGTAAAATTTATCGTTTACACGACGATGGTAAAATTCCATCCGACAACCCCTTCGTAAACCAAAAAGGTGCAAAACCAGCGGTTTGGTCTTATGGGCATCGTAACCCACAAGGTATGTGGTTCGATGGTGACAATAGTGTATTTTGGGCACACGAACACGGCCCCCGTGGTGGCGATGAGCTTAATATGATTAAACCTAAAACTAACTACGGCTGGCCCGTGGTGAGTTACGGTATTAACTACAGCGGCACCTCGTTTACCGATTTAACAGAAAAACCGGGCATGCAAGCGCCCATATTACAGTGGACACCGTCTATCGCTCCTTCAGACATGTTGCTAGTAAAAGGTGATAAATACCCTGAACTTAAAGGTAAATTTTTACTCGCTTCAATGAAATACGCCTTTGTTAGCGTATTAGAAATAGCAGATGGCAAGGTCGTTAAACAAAGTAAATTACTTGAAGGTATTGGCCGTATTCGCAGCCTAGCCCAAGGTGATGATGGTACTATTTACCTTGGATTAGATGGCCAGGGCATTGTGCGACTAGATCCTAAGTAGTCATTTAATACATCTAATTACAGTAACAGCAAACTTTTTGCAGCTTAACTGCGTACTGTTACTGTAATTAGCTAATAAAGAACGAGGGTGTTGATGTTTTCATTTTTAAAGCCAGATCCAATCAAAAAATTGCGTAAAGAGTACGATGCAAAATTAGAGCAAGGCATGCAAGCACAAAGAAAAGGCGATATTAAAAGCTATGCGATGTTAACTGACGAGGCTGAAAAAATCTGGAATGAAATAGAAGCACTCGAAGCCAAAAAGGCCAAGTAAACATATATCCTACCAATTCAAACCAATCCCGCGTTAAAAACGCGGGGTTTTAATACTTACAAACATCTTTTTTAAATTCACTTAAGCCCAACCAGATAATTCCCTAGCTTAACCTCCATCGTAACTAGCTTTTAATTGAGCACAGCTGATTATACTCATAGCATTATTGCCTTCTCTTACTTATGCTCATAACCCACCTAAAACCTCGCATAAACAATTATTTACATTAACGTTAATTAGTGGAATTATTAATCTAGTCCAAAAGAGTTGATGCATTGTTTGAAGTAGCAGAATCTTAAAGCGCTGATGATTTTGTGAGTACGAGGAAAGCATTTTTAGTAAAGTGTGTAATTAAGCCATAAAGCATCAAAAAATTACTGGAAAAAATGCAATATAATGAAAAAATTATAATTAAATCAAGGAATACAGATGTACACAGGTAGTTGTTTATGCGGCTCAATCAACTTTTCAATTAATGGTAAAGTTACTGATATTATTCATTGTCATTGTTCGCTTTGTCGTAAGGCCAGTGGCAGTGCTTTTGCTACTAATGGATTTATTAATGCCAGCGATCTGACATTAACTGACTACAACGGCACACTTACTTTTTACCAAAGTAGTGAAGGTAAACGTAAGTACTTTTGTAAAACCTGCGGTGCTCCAATTTATAGTGCTAACGCTCAATCTCCTCAAAGATATCGCCTTCGATTAGGCGCGTTGACCTGCGATATAACAGAGCGACCCATATCGCATAATTTCATCACCTCAAAAGCTAATTGGGAAGACTTAGATGCTCAGCTTCCTCGTTATGAGGGACATGAGCCAGGACGAGAGTAAATCCATATAAATTTATCTATTTTTTGAAGTGGGAGTTTGAATGAAACTGAATCAAGTAACTTTGCCAGTCAAAGATATGAATGAAGCGGTGAGTTTTTATCGCACACTTGGCTTTACCCAAATTGTTGATACACCTCATTATGCACGTTTTAGTTGCCCTGAAGGTGACTCTACATTTTCATTGTCTTTAGAAAGTGAATTTTTTGAAAATCATTCTGTAATTTATTTTGAGAACGATAACCTTGAACAATTGTGCCAGCAATTAATCAAAAAGGGGATCGTATTCGAACAGCAACCCACAGAGCAAAGGTATCTATGGAAGGAAGCGGTTTTAAAAGACCCTTCAGGAAATAAAATTAAACTCTATAAAGCTGGAGAAAATCGATTAAACCCACCTTGGAAGGTACAAAAACAGCCATAAAGCTAAGCACGAACCAGCATTGCGCTAAGCAGCTAAATGCTGGCGTTTAAGTACTGTACTTAGTTATTTATATTCCACCTTAGCGGTTAAGCGATTAAATAACCCTGGGAAAAACCGTTTTATAAACGGTGCCCAACCACTTAACCCTTGGCCTATTACTACTTCATCCTTTTTATTGTAGATTGCAGTGAGCATTTTTGATGCGGCTACATTTACGTTCATACCATTTTCTATTGAAGGCTCAGGTTTGTTTTGCGCTTCACCTTGCTCGTTTAATGAGTTATGGGCAATCGCCGTTTTAATTGAGCCTGGGCAAATAGTTAAGCAATGTATGTTGTGCTCTGCCACTTCGGCGCGTAAGCAATCCATAAAGCCTACTACAGCGTATTTACTGCCTGAATATCCGGTTCTAAACTTTGAGCCTACTTTGCCTGCCACGCTACTAATAGCCACTACTGAACCGCTTTTACGTGCCACCATTGAAGGTAGTACCGCTTTAGTGAGTGCAATTAAGCCAAAGTAATTTACTTCCATAAGTTGCCGGTACACTTTAAAGTCGTTTTCTAAAAATAAACTACGCTGCGATACGCCACCGTTATTAATTAAAATATCAATGGGGCCTAAGCTATCTATTTTCTCCGATACATCCTGCAGTACCATTTCGGGCTTTGATAAATCAAGGGGGATAACACGGTGCCCCTCGCCTTTTAACTCGTCTTTTACTTGGTTGAGTTTATCGATATTTCGCGCTGATAAAATAACCTTTGCACCTTGCTCTGCAAATTGTTTTGCAAGCTCTTCACCAATACCTGATGATGCGCCGGTAATCCACACTGTTTTATTATTATAATCCATGGTTTACCTTATATTCTTTGACTGGTTATGCTTTAGTTGGACCCGCTATTTCATTCACTTGCTGTTCTAAGTTTTTGTAAAAGCCCATTAAAAATAGTAGCTCAACAGTGACATACAAAGGGCCAATAATTAAGCCTACTAAATCATCAACAAAAGCGGGCTTTTTACCTTCAAAATAATGACCAATAAACTGTAATATCCAGCCAAACACGAACACCCCAACTCCAATTACCAACCAAGGTATTAATGCCATTGCGGCAATTGGCTGGGCAGCTACCAGTAATAAAGTGAAAATAATTCCCATGATTAAACCAAGCGAAAAGCTCAACATAAAATAGTAAACCACAGAGGCTAATACAAAAATTTGCGCGCCATCAATGCTAAAATTAGCAATAGGAATTTCAATTCGGGCGAGTAAGCATAAAGCGGCAAACACAATGAGTGGAATACCAAAAAAATGGGTTAATACATTTCGTTTAGAGCGATGGTACAAACCATACTGGCCGAGCTGTTGTTCAAGGGTTTTCATGACGGCGTTCCTATTGTTATTTTTATAAGCAAAGTTCACCTTATAAAAAATGACACATAATAACAACTGATAACGATAGTTAATCTGTAAAAATGGTGAGCAGCACCTTATGCGTTATAGCTATAAATTAGGTAAGGTCATCGTTAATAATTAACATGATCAGCACCAGGAGGTTTACATGCTTTTAAAAACACTCGCCGTTGGCCTATTACTCGCTTTAGCTGAGATAATTAATGGCAATATTAGAGTAAGGATTTTACATCGATTTTACGCTCTAAAACGCGCTAAAACACTCAGCTTACTTTTGGGCACTGCGATTATTTATGCAATTACTTGGCTGACCTTGCCATGGGTTAACCCTATTTCGTACTTAGATTGTTTAAATGTGGGTTTTGTTTGGCTAACAATAATGCTTAGTTTAGATATTGTTGTGGGCAGATATTTATTTAAGTATAAGTGGCAGAAAATACTTGATGATTTTAACCTTTTTAGAGGTAACTTACTGAGTGTGGGCATGCTATTACTTTTTATAAGCCCCTGCTTGGTTTTTTGGTTACAGATGAAAGTTATGGTTTAGAGCACTCCTCTAATAGCGAAGCGTCTCTTCGCCCTCTTTGTGCATAATTCACTAAACCCTATTTGAACACAGAGAAGCGAATGAGGAGTAAATGAGAAGCCACAAAAAGTTATCGTGTAGTACACTCCTCTAAAAGCGCAGCGCCTCTTTGCCCTCTTTGTGCATAATTCACTAAACCCTATTTGAACACAGAGAAGCGAATGAGGAGTAAATGAGAAGCCACAAAAAGTTATGGTGTGGTTCACTTCTCTAAAAGCGCAGCGCCTCTTCACCCTCTTTGTGCGTTAATCACTTAAAATCTATTTAAAGTCAGAAATAAATAAGCTTTCAACATGCCGTTATCTAAGCTAATGCGGTTACTAGCTTGCCTTTTTCATGTGTTGGTTGCATTGCCATTCGCTCCGTGCCTTTTTCGAATTCTTGCTCTAACATTTTTTGTAATTCAGCAATCTGCTCTTTTATGGCATCTACATCAACCCCTTCCTCTCCTAGTTCTTCTGCCAAGGCTTCTATTGCTGCTTTTAACTCAGCTATAGTTTCTTTATCGACACCTAAACGTTGATAAATTAATGCCTCTTGGGCATTTTCTAAAAAGCTTTTGTCTTCTGGTTTAGCGATAAAATTAGGGGTTGCTTGGTTTTCAGCGGTACTGGTTGTTGCCGCAGCGGCAGATGTTGGCAGAACGTCACTCGATTTTGCCACTTTGTTAACGGGAGTATTATAACTACTATATTGATTTTTAAAGGTTATTGAAGTCATTGGCTCAAATCCATTTTTACTTTAATCGTTATATTCTTTAACTGAAATAACTTAAGCAACTTTGATACCAGTTAATATTTGATTGTCTCTAAGGCTTATTTTTATTTCAAATTAAGCCCTCTTAACTCATTTCGCACCCACTTCTCATCTAAATAAAGCTCTAAGTGTTGCTCGGCAAACTTTAAAAAACTGCGTGCAGCATGTGATATGTGTCGGTCTGTACGCACCACAAAATACCAATGACTGGCTAAAGTAGTGTCGGTAACATTAAGCACTTTAAAGCTATTATCACCTTTAGGCAGCACATGCTGAGAAAGCACCGCAATCCCCATACCTGAAGCTACCGCCACTCTAATGGCTTCATTACTGGCCATTTGCACACTGTCACTTAATACCAACCCTCTACTTTGCAGCTCACTTTCAAATAACATGCGCGTTGCGGAGCCTGTTTCACGTAGTAAAAAACGATACGGAACTAAATCAGCCAGTTTAAGTGCGGTTTTATCGGCTAATGGATGATTTAGTGGCACTATAAACACTAAAGGGTTATGTAGAAATCTAGCAGCCTGGGCATGCTCTAAAGATGGCGGGTGACTAAATACATAAATATCGTCTTCTCCGCGTTCAAAGCGTGCTAAAACGGCTGAACGATTACCTATTTCAAGTGGTAGCTCTACATGCGGATGTTCATTACTGTATGGGCCTAACAACTTAGGTAAAATATATTGGGCAGTATTAACCATAGCAATTTTACATCGTCCACGTTCACCCCCTTTTAGCTCCGCTAAGTAATCTTGGTAATCTTCAAAATGACCAAAAACCTGTTGGCAAGTCCTAAATAAGGCCATACCAGCTTCGGTTATTTGCAACTTTTGTTGCTGCATAATTATTAACGGTTCACCTACCGCTTCTTGTAAGCGTTTAATCTGTAAAGAAACCGTAGGCTGAGTCAAATGAAGTCCACGAGCGGTTTCGCTTATAGAGCCGGTTTTTACTACACTCATAAATACTTCAAGTAGTCGGAAGGAAAGTTGCCTTATATTCATACGCACCTCATAGGTTTTTATCTATAGGATGTTATCATTCATTTTATTATTTACTATATAAAGATTTGCCTATAATAGCGCCGCTTAACAAATCAAATTAGTAATAAAGAGGAGAACAGCGTGCCTGATATTGTAGTAATGTTTTTTATTTTAGGATTAGCAGCGGGTATCCTTCGCTCTGATTTAGCTATTCCCAAAGCGACGTATGACACTCTCAGCTTACTACTCATGCTTACCATAGGTCTAAAAGGTGGCATGGTTCTGCATGGCAATTTAAGTTGGCAATTACTCCCAGAAATGGCCTCGGTTATGTTACTTGGTGGGCTTATTCCACTCACTTTATACCCTATTTTAAAACACGTTGTTAAGCTAAGCGTAGCGAATAGCGCCAGCATTGCTGCCCACTATGGTTCGGTTAGTGCTGGTACATTTGCGGTAGCATTAGCGTATGCCGAATCGGCTAAATTAGAAGTGGGCGCAGAAGTTACCTTGTACCTAGTTATGCTTGAGTTACCAGCCATTATTGTAGGTTTACTGTTGTATCGTAAGCTCGACAAAGCACACAGCGAAAACACCAACTTATCGTTAAAAGCACTGTGGCACGAAACGCTTACCAATAAGAGTGTGATTTTGCTCGTTGGCGGTGTAATTATCGGTATGATGTATGGCACCCAACAGGGTAGCCAAGTTACGAGTTTACTTACCAGTAGCTTTAAAGTAGTGCTGGCGCTATTTTTACTCGAAATGGGCTTGGTAGCTGCACAAACGCTTCGCCCTTTTCCTTGGCAGCAATGGAAACTGGCTGCCTTCGCCATTATTACGCCGTTATTTTTAGGCACCATTGGCGTTATGGTTGGCACCTTGCTAAATTTAGAATTAGGTTCAGTGGTTATTCTGGGGAGCTTAGTGGCGAGTGCTTCTTACATTGCCGCACCTGCTGCTGTAAAAGCCGCTATTCCCAAAGCGGATATTGGTCTTGCCATGCTTAGCTCGTTAGGTGTCACCTTTCCATTTAATGTTATTGTTGGGATTGGTTTGTATCATCAACTTGCCGTTGCCATAAGTTGAATATAACGCACTAAAAAGCCCAAAGTGGGCTTTTTTGGTTTTATAAGTAGTATTATTTAATTTAAAACAACGCTTAAAAATACAACAATTTTAAAACAATAAAGCTAACTTACTTCTACAAAAAAATAGCATGTAAGCGTTTAATTTACGTAAAAAAACATTTTGAATAATATTTTCATTTAGCAATTAAAAAACTCTTTACTTCGTTGTCAAATCAGCCTAAATTCGCCGCAAAATTAACCTCCTTAAGATAATTGCTTTATCAATCTCCCCTAAAAACAGCAATTATTTAACCTCTTTTTCGGAACAATCTAATGGTGGAACTTACCGCTGATAGTAAATCAAATAACCCGCTAGCGCCGGTTATTGGCTTATCGTTTTTTGCTATTGCATCAGGCTTTTTAATGAGCTTGATCCCGTTATCACTCAATGCTTTTAACATCAATATTGATTTAGCTCCATGGCTTGCCAGTGTCTTTTATTTAGGCTTATTGATTGGTGCTTTATGTATAGAGCGCGTAGTGGTAAAAATCGGTCATAGGTTGGCTTTCATCGGGTTTTTAGCTTTATTAATTATTAGTGTTATCGCCCAGCTGATCAGCCCAACGGCCACTATGTGGTTAATAGCACGCTTTGTGGCTGGTATGGCAGTTGCTGGCGTATTTGTGGTGGTAGAGTCATGGTTATTAATGGCCAACACCGCAAAAGCGCGAGCTAAGCGCTTAGGGTTATATATGACCTCCTTATACGGTGGCAGCGCAGTAGGTCAACTTGCCATTAAACCATTAGGAACGACAGATGCTGTGCCTTATTTATTTGTTATTACTTTGTTAGCTGTTGCGATTTTAGCGCCGCTCTTAATTACCCGAGGACAACCTGATACGCAAAACTTACAAAAGCTACCATTTAAAGAACTAAAAACTCTCAACCGCCCTGCTATTTTAGGCTGTTTAGTATCGGGGTTATTACTAGGCCCTATTTATGGATTATTACCGGTCTACATAGCCGCACAAACTGAACAAGCTCAATATACCGGCTTACTTATGGCGGTGATTATTTTAGGTGGCATGTTAGTTCAGCCTTTAGTGAGCTATTTATCAACCCGCATTATTAAAAGCTTATTAATGGCTATTTTTTGCTTTATTGGTACCGCCAGTGTGGTGGGTATTTTACATGCTAATAGCTTTGCGGCCCTAGTAAGTAGTTATTTTATATTAGGTGCATGCAGTTTTGCGCTTTACCCGATTGCCATTACTCTGGCGTGTGACTCATTGCCCATGGCAAAAATAGTCTCAGCTACCGAAATAATGCTATTAAGTTACAGTGTGGGCTCGGTTTTTGGGCCGCTAATGGCTACCTATTTTTCAGATAAAAGCCATGGTGTGCTTATTTACTTAGGTGGCTGCTTAATTACTACCTGTATTTACATGCTTATAAAAAGTATGAAAAAAATACCAACTGGTAACACCCCCGTCGCCGGCTAGCGAATGCTAAAAGCCGCTTAATGCTGGTTACGGTATTAAGCGGTTTACGCTTGAGTAACCTCTTTAGCAACCGCTTTATTTTTTAACTCAAATACTTCAATTTTATGCTCGTTTATAAGTTCATCAACAAAGCAGCTGCGGTTGTTATCATCAGCTATTATGTACACTTTATGTTTAGCGCGAGTGAGCGCTACATAAAATAAGCGACGCTCTTCACTGTGTGCGTAATTATCTTTTGCGGGTAATAACGCTTCTAAAATCTGAGGTGTTGGCTTAGTGCTTGGAAATCCAAACGCTCCACCATTCATTGCTAATATAATGACATAATCGGCTTCTTTGCCTTTTGAGCCATGAAACGTATCACACTCAAAATGCAATGCTGAAAACTCTTGCTGTAAAGCACTTATATCGGCCTGTGAAGGTAACTGAAATCGAAATCGTGCAAGTAAATATACCGTGGCAGACTTGCCAGAATGTCCCTTAATCCCCTGTAGTAAATGCTTAATTGCGCCATTGTTTAGCTCCGCTATTTTGCTGTTTATAGCTGAGCCACTATTTAGCGTTTTTAGCACGCTAACAGCGGGCTTACTCACCTTTGCAACTGAGTGAATGTCTTTAGCTAACTGCGCTGGGTTTTTCATAATAAAACCTGCGGCAACCACTCCAATTTTATTATTAAAGCGAAAGGTCCTATCTAATAGAGTTTGTGTTGTAAAACCAAAATGTGCGGCAAACTCGGTAGTAAGTCGCATATCTGCACCACTAAAACGGTAAATAGCTTGCCAATCGTCACCTACTGCAAACAGTGAACTATTAGATTTACTATCGCGCAGTGCTTTTACAAGTGTAGCTCGCAGCGGTGATATATCTTGAAATTCATCCACCATGATATAACGCCAAGGCGATGTAAACTTTTTAGTGTTTACATAATCGAGGGCTTTAATAATCATATCGTCGAAGTCTATTTCGCCCTGCGTGCGTAAATAATGGTTATAGTTGGCTAACAACGGCTTTAATAATTTCCAGGCTTGCTGTATCTGCTTTGAATCGCTCTCAAGTGTTATATTTGCGGTTTTATACACGCTGATTAATTGGCTAAATAAGGTAGCTAACTTGGTTAAATGACCGCCAGATTTTATCTCTTTTAAAAGCGCTATATGATTAGGCTTTGCAGGACTAAATTTAAACTCGCCTTTAACGTCATTAAGAGTGTTATTTATATAATTTACCAGTGCTTTAGCATATTGTGGTTTAGCTTTGGCAAGCGATTCAAAACATCCTTCAACCCATTTTATTTTAGCTTTTTCGTTTTCAGCGAGTTTAGATATTTTAGGTGGCTTGCCCTCAACCTCGCTAATAATGGTTAAGCCGACGCTGTGAAATGTGGCCGCTTTAATGGACTCTGTGCCCAGCTTTTGTTTAATTCGTTCATCCATTTCGCAAGCAGCTTGCTTACCATAGGCGAGTAATAAAATATCGCTGTAATTAGCCTGTTCACTATTAACCAAGTAGCCCGCTCTGGCCACCAATACACTGGTTTTCCCTGTACCAGCCCCTGCTAGCACTAAGTTATTATCGTCATCTATGATGCAAGCTCGGCGTTGTTGCTCAGTGAGTGGGTTTGTTTCAACACAATTAAAAAAATCGGTATAGCGCTTTAATTGTGATTGAGTGTATTTATGTTGAAAAAAACGAGTGAGTGGATCGCTCCACTGCCTGTATTGTTCAAGCAATTTTATTTGTGTGCTGACTGGTGCTAAAACATCGCTACTTTTTATCCAAGGTAGCCAGCGTTTATATTGCTCATCTACTCGTTTTTTTATATCAGCCACATATGATTGGCGCAAAAACTGAGTGTGAGCAAATTGGGTTATTTCACTCAACACCTCATTAAGCACAGCAATATTGCTTTTAACCCATAACATATCAGTATGCGCTTTAAATACCCTATTGCTGCCATATGCCCTCATCCAAATACGATACTGCTTAGAGTCGGTATTAAAGCGCAGTGTTTGCCCAAGCACACCATACTCATAACGAATGGGCGACGTTAAATTACACCAACTCAATGTGGTTGTTTGTGTTTTATTGCTGAATACTAAACCTTCTGGGTTTATGTCGAAAAAGCGATGCGGGGTAAAAATACGGCCAAATACACTAGGCTGAATAGAATTCATTAACAGCAGAATTCCTTTATAAAAATAAACCAATTAGCCATATCTTAAGGGAATACGCCTTGTAAGGATAATAAAACCAATAAAAAATAGCAGTTATGTTTGTACGGATTTTATGGCGTATAAAAAACACCCAATTAATTTACCCACCTGCTTGGCATAAACACCACTATGTGACTAATATCTACTCTAGATACAGTAAGATAACAAGGATTGAAACATGCGAATAAATTCAATTAGAACCAAAGTCATTTTGCCAATTGCTTTTTTAGCATTGATCCTTGCAGGCTTGCTAGTTGCCATAGCTTCAATTACTTACATACAAGACAGCGCTATGAAAAGGCAAACCGAAACCTTTTTTGAAGCTGTTACTGTTATTCTCAATGCCGACAGAGACATATATCAAGCACGTATTGCACTTGAAAATTTACTCAGCGCCACTGGTGATAGTGAGAAGAATAAAGCAGAGTTTTTAGAAAACGCAGAGCAAGTAAAGGATCGCTTTAAAAAATACTTAATTTATTTAAAAGATGAAGAGGCATTACTAGCAAAGCATGATTCATTTTCCAACTTTATGCCTTTGTATAATGAATGGGTAAATCATAGTAAAACACTCATTGATACCAACCACTCGCAAGGTAAAATGCAAAGTGATTTAAATAAATCTGAACCTGAATTTATAAAAATACGCGAAATGATGGATCAGGCAGGTGAAGAGCTTCGCGCTTATACTAATAAACAACAGCAAGATAAAGTGGGGGCTGAGCGTTTAGGGCGTTATGTAGAAGCCATTTCAGAGATACTAAATGCCGATAGAGATATATACCAAGCTCGGCTTGCAAAACAAAAAATAGTAAACCAACACGGTGATTTAGCACAAAATCAAAAAATATTTGAAGAAAACGCAGCCCAAGTTATTCGTCGTTTTCATAGTTACCGTAGTTATTTAATTGACGAGCCGCAGCTAACACAAAAATATGCCAACTTCGATCAGCTTTACCAGCAATGGTATGAGCAAAGCAAAGCCTTGATTTACTCAACTCCTGCAAAGCAAGTCGCTTTAATTGATAATAATTTAGCAAAAGCTGATAAAAGCTTTAACGAATTAAGAAATATACTTGATATTGCAGGAGAAGAAGCACGCACGCATGCCAGAGCTGTAAAACAAGACGTACAACAAAGCATTCAACTTTTTGAAAAAATTGTTTTTATTGTGATTATTATTGCCTTTATTGTCGCTTTAGGTGTGGGCTATTACATTCCGAAAAAGCTAACCGATAATATCAATAATATTACCCTTCGTATTAAAGAAATAGCCGCTGGCGATGGCGATTTAACCCAACGTATTAACACTACATCACACGACGAATTAGCTGATTTAAGTAATGAATTTGATAACTTCTTGAGCCATTTACAAACAATAATAAAAAATATTCAGCAGCAATCAAGCCAACTTGGTGCAGTAACGGGTGATTTAAATGATGTATCTGATACCGCGATGGAAGTAACCCAAAAACTTGCTAATGCCTCTGAGTCAATAGTCAGTGCGGGTCATGAAATGGACATGGCCAATCAACAAATGGCAGAGCTTGCAAAAAATACCGCGCAGGAAGCCGATATATCTAGCGAGCAGGTAAAGCAAGGTGTTCAAGCTATTGATGTGTCTAGCAAAGCGATTGAAGATTTAGCTAACGATATTAAGTCTGCATTAGCGAATTCGGTTGAACTAGAAAGTAGCTCTACCGATATAACCTCCGTTCTTGAGGTAATACGTAATATTGCAGAGCAAACAAACTTATTAGCTTTAAATGCAGCGATTGAAGCCGCTAGAGCCGGCGAGCAAGGCCGTGGATTTGCAGTGGTAGCTGATGAGGTAAGAACGCTTGCCACACGAACTCAACAAAGCACAGACGAAATTGATACCATGATCCAACGCTTAAATGACAATGTTAAAGCGTCGTCTGATTCAATCAAAAATAGCCAAACTAATGCCAATACCACCTTAACCAACTTTGACTCAGTAATTACCATTTTTAATAGCCTGACTCACGCATTTGAAAAAGTGCAGCAAATGTCGGCTGAAACCGCACAAGCTACACAAGAGCAGTCACATGTGGCTAACGAAATAAATCGAAATTTAGTGTCATTAAAAGAGCAATCTGCACAAATGAAACAAATTTCATCGCAAACTACGCAACAATCTAAAAATGTATCGGCTTTATATAAGCAAATGAAATCGCAAGTGGAAAGCTTTAAAGTATGAGCGAGTAACAATTACAAAGTTAAGCGCACGTAAATTGCGCTTAAATTTTGCTATCGATAATAATCAATTCACACTCAGTGGTTGCCGTTAAAGTGATGGTTTTAGTCTGTGTAACTTCTGCGCCATCACCTTTATTCATGTTAACTGAGGCTGACTCATCGCTAATAATAAACTCTCCTGCCGATGCCAGTACATAGGCTTGATGATCAATCGGCTGTGTTATTAACGTGCCTTTTGCCAGCTTACCACCATAAATACGCCCCTGCTGATTAATAAACAGTGCACTATCGGCATCTTTTGGATAACCTGAAACCAGTAAGCTAAGGCGGCTTGCAGCTTGCGTAGGAAACTTTTTACTTTCCCAACGCGGCTCAACATTGTGTTGATTACTCTGAATCCAAATTTGATAAAACGTTAGTGGTTCATCTGTTAGGTTATATTCTGAGTGGGTAATGCCTGTGCCTGCACTCATTACCTGCACCTCACCTTGCTCAGTGATCCCTTTGTTGCCCATACTATCTTGATGAGTAATGGCACCACTACGGATAAAACTAATAATTTCCATATTTCTATGTGGGTGCGCACCAAACCCCATACCTGGGGCCACCCAGTCATCATTAACTACACGCAAAGTGCCAAATCCCATACGAGCAGGATTATAATAATTCGCAAAACTAAAATGGTGCTTTGACTTAAGCCAACCATGATCAGCATTGCCTAAGCTATTTTTTGGGTAATGAGTAAGCATATTTTTTCCTATACGTTATCTCTGCGTCATTTAGTATTGACGGTCTCGATCATGGGCAGCATCAAACGTGTGTTTAGCACCTAAAGGCACAATTTGCGTTGGGTTAATGGTTACGTGACTGACGTAGTAATGCACCTTTGTGTATTCTAAATCGACCGTTTCCTTTATCCCAGGTACTTGGTAAAGCTCATTAATGTAGTTACTAAGATGATGAAACTCACTTAACTTTTCTCGATTACACTTAAAGTGCCCGTGATACACCGCATCAAAGCGAATAAGTGTGGTAAATAATCGCCAATCGGCTTCAGTGAGTGTATCGCCCACTAAGTAACGCTGTTTTGCTAATCGTGCTTCTAACCAATCTAAGCTATCAAACAAGGCGGTGTAAGCTTCGTTATAAGCCTCTTGAGTTGTAGCAAAACCAGCTTTATACACCCCATTATTAATGGTGTTATAAACACGGTTATTCACTGTTTCTATTTCTTCACGTAGCGCATCTGGATAATAATCGTCGGTGTTACCAGTAAGCTCATTAAACGCACTATTAAACATGCGAATTATTTCTATTGATTCGTTGTTTACAATAGTCTGCGTTTTTTTATCCCATAAAATAGGCACGGTAACACGCCCTTCATAGCTAGGGTCGGCTTTTAAATACAATTGATAAGCGTAATCTAAGTTATAAAGTGGATCGCCCTGCTCGCCAAATTCCCAACCGTTTTCCATCATGGGTGCTTCAACAATACTCATAGAAATAATGTCTTCGAGCTGCTTTAATTTACGAAATATAATGGTGCGGTGCGCCCAAGGGCAAGCCAAGGATACATATAAATGATAGCGACCCGCTTCTGGTTTAAATTTACTGTTTTGCGCTGATGAAATCGTATCTCTAAAGCGGCTATCTTGGCGTACAAATTTACCGTCGCTTTTTTCAGTGTCATACCATTTATCGACCCATTCACCGTTAACAAGTAATCCCATGTCCGTCTCCTTAGTTTATAGAGTGTGCCAACCTTACGCAGGTTGGCAGCTTAAAGTTCAATCACTTATGTGATCAGCTTATTGATTTAATTTGTTATGAATTTTTCCATCAAGGGATAGCTTTCCAGCTCCTTGGATCAGTAAAGCTAGGGTAATGGCTAACAGCGATAACGCAAATTCATAACCGTTATTGCTCATAAATAAACCGTTATCTATGTGTGTGGTAAAAATAGCAACTACCATAGTGATAGCCAGTACAAAACTCGCAGGACGCACCAGTAAACCAACGATGAGTAGTAACCCACCAAAAAATTCAGCGCCACCGGCCATTAATGCCATTAAATAGCCCGGTGCTAAGCCAATCGACTCCATCCATTGCCCTGTGCCTTCCAAGCCATAGCCACCAAACCACGCAAACAGTTTTTGTGCCCCATGAGCGCTAAACACTAATCCTGCAATAAGCCTTAATGGTAGTGTTGCAAAAGACTGTTCAGTTTTTGTGATGGCAGCTGTAATATTTTTAATCGTCATAGTTTTAACCTGTATATTTCCAATTGAGTATGCAGCTATTGTATAAGTTGAATTAAAATTAAATAACTCCTATTATTTGCTCTATATGTTCAAATATTTTGAACAGTTAATATTGGGTATCATTATGAATACACCCCCTATAAGCATAGAAGCTTTACTGGTACTGGACGCCATTGAGCATCGTGGCAGTTACGCAGCCGCTGCAGAGCAACTTAATAAAGTACCCTCAGCCTTGTCGTATATTGTTAATAAACTTGAAGAGCAATTAAATGTAACCTTGTTTCAACGCCAAGGTCGACGTGCTGTTTTAACTCCTGCAGGTAAACATTTACTTACCGAGGGGCGTAAAGTACTCAATGCTATAAATAATTTATCGGAGCAAACACAAACCATAGCTAATGGCTGGGAGCCACGGATACGTATTGCCTATGACTCTATTTTTGACATAAGTGACGTATTCAAAAATCTACAGCTATTTTTAAATGAGCATAAAAATATCGAGATAGACATTAAAGAAGAAGTACTTAATGGCACTTGGGAGGCTTTAATTGAGGATGACGTTGACTTAGTGATTGGCGCACCGGCCCCTGTACCTAATCAAAAGGGGATCAGAGCGGTAAAAATAGCTGATATTCAAAATGTTCTGGTGGTTCATCCTAGCCACCCGTTAGCGCTACTAAAAACCCCCATTGAGCCCAGCGAACTCGGTCAATACACCACGGTTATAGTGCATGACTCAGCAAAGCAAGGTATTCCGTGGTCAGCTAACTTAATCGAAGGTAATCAACGTTTTTATGTAAGTTCTGTAAGCCAAAAAATAACCGCTATTTTATCCGCTATTGGCATTGGTTATTTACCTGTAAACCTTATTGCTGAGCATATAAAAGCTAACAAACTGCATGTTGTGGAACTTACCAAACCACGCCCAATTCAAGACTTATACCTTGCATGGAAAATAACTAACAAAGGTAAAGGGCTGAAACAGCTGACCCAAATTATTCTAAATAGTGTTTAAGCCTAATAAACGCAAAAAGCCCATGCTAAAACAGCATGGGCTTTTTGAATCGGTAATAAATATTACAGCGCGAGATCTTGCTTAGCGCGCGTTAAATTGTGCGACACTAACTCGTTACCTGACATTTGTTGTGCTTCGTAAAAGTCTGATAATGCAGCTGTTTCGTTTTTAGCCATTAAACGTCCTACACCACGGTTACTTAAAGCAAATGAAGTCAGCTCACGTACTTTAAAACGTGGGCCAGTGCTTTGTTGTAATAAAGTAATTGCTTTTGAGCAGATTTCTTCAGCTTGGCTATAATTTTTTGATTTTACATTTAATGCACAATCGTTAAATGCAACTTCGAATTCTTGAGGGGCTGTTTTAGCCTCTTCAATAACCATTAACTTGTAATCACTTTGATCAGCCATTACAGCAGCTGAGCAAGTTAATAAAGAGCCAAGAGCGATGGTTTTGATAAGTGAGCGTTTCATGATTAATTTCCTATTTGGTTAGTCGTGCTTGTTGCCGACAACTAAACTTTAGAGTGTTTACTTAATCTCGACAAACGATTAAAAACAAACCAATAAGTGAAAAAAACTAACCTATAGATTTTAAGCTGCTAAAAAGCGATTAGCAGTTCAAAAAGTCAATCACCTCTTCTTGTAGATCAATATAATCGTCTTCTGACATATTTAATGTTGCTAAAACGTGTTTTTCTATATCATCCCAATCTTTAGTGGTGTCGCCGCGTAAAACACAATTAACCAGATTCTCAGACATTTTTAAAACGCTGTAACACAATTGTTGGTTACTTCCAGTTATGTTACTTAGCATGCTCAAATCGTGATGACGTAAAATAAGCTGACAAATATCTACGGGTAAATGCCAGCTGGTCGCTAAGTAATAACCCACAGTGGCATGATTAGTTCCATATAAACGCTCTTCTATATCTATCAAGCTTTCTTTATGGGTATTATTTGAAGTATGCAAAGCACTCACGTAATTATCAAATTTGATTGCCATTGGCACAATGCCACAATCATGAAACAAACCAAGCGTATACAAGTACTCAACGGGGACATTATTTAGACGTTGTCCAATAATCATGTTTACATCAGCAATTTCTGAGGCGGTATCCCAAAAACGTTCAAGGCTAATACAGCACTCATTTTGGGCGAACATTTGCTTTAGCTTTAGGCTAGGAACTAAAGCTTCAATGCCATTCCAACCTAAAAACATAATGGCTTGTTTAATATTTGACACACTACGAACTAAGCCATAAGCGGGTGAATTAACTATCTTTAAAATAGCGGATGCAATAGCAACATCTTTAGCGATGATTTCTGCGGCGTCTGAAAGCGAGGGCTCTTGTGCAGATGCTAATAATTCAAGATCATTTAAGATTTGCGGTCTTGGTGGAATAATAAAGTTTTTATTTACATCTGATAATACCTGCTCATTAACTACAATCATCGATGTCTAGCCTCCAGCTAAGCTATATGGATTATTTATTTTATTCCATTTGAACTTTTATACTAGAAGTTGATTACTCAATATTCAATATTTTACCTATTTTTAAAATTAACTATTTGTGGCTTAAGCTTTTATTTTTCATTACTAATGCAACCTAAAAAAACGGCCAATAAAAAAGCCCTCAAATGGTTGGTTAGAGGGCTTAGGAACTAATTTGAACACTTAAAATGGCAGTTAGGCTATACCATGTATCTCTTTCCAATTACCTGGATGAACAACATAACCAAACAATGCATGTCCGCCATATACCAGCTCTGTTCCTTCTGGTATCCAGAGCATTTGCCCTGGCTTAACATGATGGGTTTCGCCATTTGCGGTTAACTCGAAGCAGCCTTCTATAACAAATACAACTTCATCATAAAGTACTGTCCATGCTACTTTTGCACCTTCCCATTTCGCAAAACCAACACCAATATTTGGTGATATTTCAGGGCTAAGTGCACGAGCCACGTAGGCCATGCCAGGCGTATCTCCACGTACATTAAAGTCGAGTAATTTACTGTCTACTAATTTAACCTGTTTCATATTTCACTCCTACTTTGCCATTTGGCAAGTTTAATTCGGCTTTTTACTCCTAAACCAAGCAATGGCTCTGGTGGATTTAAATTTGGCATACCCGTTACCTGCTGAATATCATCAAGCGACTGCGATGTTGCCCCCATAACATAATCAGCAAGCAAAGTACCCGACACAGTTCCCCAAGCAACCCCCACACCGTTATCACAGGCACTGGCAAACACTCCATCATCAAGTTGGCCAAAGAAATTAGTGAAATTTCGCGAAATAGCATAGGTGCCTCCCCACGAATGTGTAAAAGGCACATCGACTAGTTGTGGATAGCGAGCTAAAAATACTTTGCGATGATCGTTTTGAATTTCCTGACGCAACTTATCACTAATGCTGTTGCCATATTTAGCTACATGTTGGTAGGTATTACGAATAATAATACGACGATCAGCGGTCATCCTTAGCGTTGTGCCAGCGTGATCAGCGGGTGTAAGTCCCCAATCAAGTAAACCTGTATACTGCTGCATTTCTTTATCGTTTAGCGGTCGGGTCCAACTAGCAAAAGTCATTACAGGAAGTAATCGATTTTTTAAAAAACCAAACTCACGAGTAAAAATACTTGTACCCAGTAATAACTGAGGTGTTTTAATGCTGCCGTGCTCTCCTTGCAACAGCCACCCTCCTTGCTCTTTCTCCAAGCGCACAATAGGCGAATGCTCAAATACCTCAATGTTTTTTGGTAAGTTAGCACCTAAACCACAGGCTAGTGCTGCGGGTTGAACCAAGTACCCCCCCGGGGTGTAAATAGCACGGCTGTAGTAATTAGTGCCTAATACTTTTGCCAAATCAGTGCCAGTAACATGCTCAAATGGTTCGCCTAAATCGGTCATAAGATGTTCGAAGTGATCAAGGTAAGCTTCACCCCTAGCGCCTACTGCACCTTGGTATTTACCCGCAGCCGACCACTGGCAATCAATGTTGTATTTAGCAACTAAAGAAGCAAGCTGATCAATCGCGAAACGGTTAAGTGACAATAATCTTTGCTTATGTGCAGGATCTGGGTGCTCAAGAGAGAATTTATGCGGTAAGTCAATCACAAACCCTGAATTACGCCCTGATGCACCTTGGCCTATTCGCTGTGCATCAATTAGGGCAATTCGTGCATTTGGCGCGTGCTCAGCTAAACGGCGTGCCATAGCTAAACCAGCAAAACCAGCGCCTAAAACCACGTAGTCAGCCTTTTGTGCCCCCGTTAAAAGCGCTTGTTTAGGCTGCTTTGGTAAAGCGTTATACCAGCCACAGGTATTATCATCATGCGGTAAATGAATCATATTTTACTCCGTTGCTGCTAGGTTATTTAAACTTATTTGCTCTAACCAATAACTGCGGTTAGCCTGTACTTGTTTACCTAACAGAGCAAAACCAAGTATTTGCTCATTAGCATCATTAAATACAGCCACTAACTCTTCACCTTGTTGTTTTATATGCCACTGACCTTGCGCCATAGGTGGTACAGGAAAAATAGTTAACGGCATAATAGGGGTTTTAACAATAACGGGGCTCGGCAAAAATTTGGCGTTAGTTACATTGCCCAACAGGCTATTGACTAAAGCAGGTAGAATTTGATTTATGGGTGCAATATATGGCTGCCATCCTTGTGATGTTTGCGCACAGTCACCTAATGCAAATATAGCAGGACGACTGGTTTGGCCATCGTCATTTACTTTAATACCACGCTCAACTTCTAATCCAGCTTGCTCAGCAAGCGTTACATTTGGCACTAATCCTACCGCAGATAGCACCACGTCAACTTCAATCACTTGACCACTATTTAAGTGTAATAATGAAACAGAGTCGTTGACTTCAATACGGTTGATACTATCTTCTAAATACCATGATACCCCCAAGTCTGCTAACTTTTGCTGTAAGGCTTCGCCGACTACTTGTGGGATCAGTCGATACATTGGCCACTGCCCTAAACCGATGACACTCACTTCATAGCCTTTGGCGCTCAAGTCATTTGCAAATTCACAGCCAATTAACCCATCGCCTAAAATAGCAACTCGCTTTTTACTATCAAGTTTTGCTCTCAATTGTGCATAATCGTGCAAATCATTCACACTTAGTACTTCTGAGGCGTCTCCAGCAATTGGAATCTTAATTGCTGACGCACCTGTCGCTAGTACTAAACGCCCATACTTATAACGCCCTATGCTAGTGATGAGAGAGTGATTATCTGCATCTATTCGTTCAACACGTGTATGCGGATAAACACGAATATTAAGACGCTGCTCCCACTCAAGTGCGGCTTCGTTTTGTAAATCAGCTGCGCTTTTCCCCATTGCAAAAGCATTCGAAAGAGCAGGTTTGCTGTAAAGTGCGCCGTCATCAGCGGTGAATACGGTAATAGCTACGGTTGATGATTGTTTACGTAATGCAGCCGCTACTTGATAACCACTGTGGCCACTACCAATGATAACAATTGGGCCTTGCGGTTCATCAACAATGGTCTCAGAAACACGAGTGTGTTGAACAGCAGCTGGTTCAGTTACTTCATCTTCAGTTACTTCACCTTCACTTATTTCGATCATTTCAAAATCGGCTTTGCCCACTAAACAATCTGGACATACCCAATCCTGTGGTACATCCTCCCAAAGGGTGCCTGGAGGAATACCATCAGCAGGCCAACCTTGGGCCTCATCGTAAATGAGGCCACAAATAATACAGAGCCATTTTTTCATTTCTCTATCCTAATACTTTGGATTTAACCCTGTGGGTTATCTACTGCAGAAAGTACAAATAGATAAACCGTAAGTTTTATAAACTGAGTCGTTGCCACTCGTTATAAACGTATAGCAATATTGCGTGTTTGCATGTAGCTGTAGATGGCTTCTTGACCTTTTTCTCGTCCAAAGCCAGACAATCCAACTCCGCCAAATGGCGTTTCTATGCCACCGGCAAACCATTCATTTATAAAAACTTGTCCACCACGAAGTTGCTGAGCCACTTGTAATGTTTGGTTAAGTGCTTCACCAAATACGCCTGCTACTAAACCAAATTCAGTGCCATTAGCTATTTTTACAGCCTGTTGCTCATCTTCAAATGGCATAATAACCAATACAGGACCAAATACTTCTTGTTGAGATATGGACATATCAGGGGTTGCTTCGATCACAGTTGGAGCAACATAGTAACCTGCCAAATCAGGAGCATAGCCACCACATAAAATAGTTGCCCCCTCTTTTTTAGCTTGTTCAACCATTGCCAATACACTGATTTGTTGCGCTTGAGAAACCACGGGCGTTAAATCAGCCTGCTCTTCACCTGAGCCGATCACTAAATTTTCAGCCATAGTAACCACTGCCGATTTAATCTCTTCGTAACGAGCTTTATCTACCAGTAAACGCGACATTGCAGAGCACACTTGTCCAGCATTAAAGAAAATACCTGTTTGCACACTGCTGATAACTTTCTCAGTAGCCGCATCTTTAAGAACAATAGCTGCAGATTTACCACCCAATTCCATTACAGAAGGTGTTGCACGCTCAGCTGCACCTTTTAGAATACGTTGCCCAGTGGGCACTGAACCGGTAAAAACAATTTGATTAACATCATTATGCTCAACTAGGTGGCTCCCCACTACTGAACCCTTACCACACAACAGGTTAATAGCGCCTCTTGGAAAGCCAACACTTTCGAGTGCTCTGACTAAATACACCATACCAACAGGCGAAATTTCGGGTGACTTAATGACTACTGCATTACCCGCCGCCAGCGCTGGAGCTAAAGAGCGAGCACAGATTGAAACTGGGAAATTCCAAGGTACAATTTGTACTGATACACCCATAGGGATATATTGCGTAAAATCAATATAGTTTTTACCTAAAGGAATCGACGTACCTTCGAGTTTGTCAGCCATGCCGCCATAGTATTCAAAATAACGAGCAGCCTCTAAGAATTCATCTTTTGCATCCGCTAAGGTTTTACCGTTTTCTCTGCACAGAGCTAAAGCACCTTCATCAGCTATCTCTTTGATAGCTTTTGCTGCATCAAGCATCCACGTTGTGCGCACAGCTGGGCGTACATCGCTCAATAGTCCACGGCTTATACATTGTCTGGCGGCTAGCATCGCATTGTTTGCATCATCAACACTGGCACTTGCAATCGTGCTATATTCCTGAGCTGTCGCAGGGTTTATTACCGAAATATGAGTGTGAGAATCACACCACTGGCCATTAATGAAGTTAAGATAATGAGTCATAATTAAGCCTCCGTCACAGATTTCACTTGTTTGGCAAGCCAAATTTGGAAGAAGTGTGTTGGTGTATCCATTTCAGGTGAAAAAGCCCCACCACCAAAACCAGGTGAGTACCGTCCTTGCTGCATTCCTTCAACTGCGCCAATATCTTCACCAAACACGACACGCCATGATTCAAGTGTTGCAGTACGACACGCCGCATACTCATCTTTAGTTGCCTCATCACTAATATAGAAAATACGTAAACGTTCGATAGTTTTATCTGTACTAATTGGATCGATCATCATTGCAAAAGCGTGATCAGCTTGAATACCAATAAGTACATTTGGAAATAAAGCAACATATTCAGCATGGCGTAGCTTTTCCTCAGGCCAGCTTGGGAATTTTGGTAAATGTGTACCAGCAGTATCAGAAAGGTTATATTTATAGCTACCTTGACCAGAAAAACGCTCATCGAACATGATATTGTAGTGATCTTCTAATTTAGAATAAGTATTTAACGCTGGATGTACCCAAGGTAAATGATAGGCTTCACAGAAGTTTTCTATGGTTAACTTCCAGTTACTTTTTACTTCAATTTCTAAGTGTCCGCCCATATTTGCACGACGTAATAAACTCAAACCATCGTCACCTAAAAACTCTTGCCAACGCTGTGTTAAAGGAGCTATATGTTCATCGAAAGAACTCGCCTCGCCAGATAGATTAATGAATACCATATCCATCCAAATAGCTGAGCGGATTGCTTTTAGCCCATGCTTTTCACATGCAAAACGTTCATCGTTATGCTTACCGATGCCACCTAAATGTGGAGTGCCTTTTAAGCTTCCATTTAAATCATAGGTCCATGAATGATAAGGGCAGCGGATCATGCCTTGCACTTCTCCTGCTTCATGTACTAACTTCATCCCTCGATGGCTACACACATTATGAAATACCTGCACTTCGCCTTGGCGACTCTTCATCATTAATAAAGGTAAGTCCATAAAATCAATTGGCATAACATAACCGTTTTTGATTAAATCTGATGCAAAACCAACGCACACCCATGTGTTACTAAAAACATGATCACGTTCAAAATTAAAGTACTCAGGATTGGTATACGCCTCGTTAGGCATACCTGTCGCTTCATGTATCGGGTTTAGTACACGATCAATTTGCTTAATAGGAATTATTGTTTGTTTTACAGTGCCCATGCTCATTCTCCGAACGGTGTGTGTTTTAAAAAAATTTAAAGAGCAAAGTTCAATAATTAAAACCCATAGTTTTAACATTAACCTCACGCCCCAAACCCGTAACAACATTCTGTTATCAGATGCGTTGATTTTGATTAACAACAAAGCACTAAACAAACGATAATTTAGCATCTCACTCATGAGTTTTTGTAATGATTAAGAGTGCAATAATATAAATATTGCTTACTGGTTATAAATAAGCGGTAACATCGCATAAGCAAAGCTCATGGATTGATGAGGATTAATCATTTGTAAATTGCCGGTTAATTTTTTAGTTTCTTACCACTTATTTAACAACAACAAAAAAGACAACGGAGCACACACATGAAAAAATCCGTAATTTTGGCTAAGTCTGGTTTTTTAAAGGGATTAAATCCGACGGTGACCATCGCATCGAAGGTAATTCTAATCGCCTTTATTTTATTCATAGTCATACTTGCAAATAAAGCAGGGCAGTATTTTGAAAGCCTTTCGACTTTTTTACTCTACAATATGAAATGGTTTTCTATTGGCTTAGTAACTTTAGTCGTTGGTTTTTTACTTTATTTGATGGTAAGTCGATACGGCCATATTCGACTGAGCGAAAATGACGACGATCAGCCTGAATTTAGTTTTTGGGCATGGATAGCCATGTTATTTTCTGGGGGGATGGGTATTGGACTGGTTTTTTGGTCTGTAGCAGAACCCATGTGGCACTATGCTGCAAACCCATTCACCGAGGGGTTAACCAATGAAGCAGCGTCAATGTCAATGCAGCTTACTTTTTACCATTGGGGACTCCATCCGTGGTCGCTTTTTGTAATTGTTGCCTTAGCCTTGTCTTATTTTTCTTACCGTAAAGGCCTTCCTTTTACCTTTCGCTCTATTTTACACCCACTAGTGGGCGATAGAATTTATGGCCCTATAGGACATGTTGCCGATATTATCACGGTAGCCGTTACAGCCTTCGGCATCGCGCAAACCCTGAGCCTTGGGGTTATTCAAATTAACTCTGGATTACAACAAACGTTTGGGATAGAGGTTAGCCTTGTTACTCAAACTGTGCTTATTATTGTGCTATGTACCATTGCTGTAGGCTCGGTTTTATCGGGCGTTGGTAGAGGAATACGGCTACTCTCACAATGGAATATGTTGCTGTCGTTACTATTAGTATTGATAGTACTTGCAGTGGGTCCGACCCGTTATATTTTAAATGTATTTATGGAAACATCAGGGAATTATGTACAAAATTTAATTTCGATGGGGCTGTGGACTGATTCGCAAAATGACTCAGGATGGCAAAGCTCTTGGACCGCTTTTTATTGGCCATGGTGGTTAACTTGGGCACCGTTTGTAGGTATGTTTATTGCGCGAATTTCAAAGGGACGTACCATTCGCGAACTTATTGGTGGTGCTTTGGTAGCCCCAACTGTTATTGCCTTTATTTGGCTTTCCGTATTTGGTGGTAGCGCCTTAAAAATGGAGCAAAACGAACGTATTGCTGCACAACAACAAACCGTTGTAACACAAAACCAAGTTACAGAAACAAACGCAGAACCCTTTAGTGGTGGTGTTGTATTACAAGCAACCAAAGCAGATAGTACACGTGCCCTCTTTACCTTATTTGATAATTTAGACAGTAACTTATTAGGTAAATTACTGAGTGTATTAGCCTGTATCTTACTTGCTACTTACTTTATAACCTCAGCCGACTCGGGCACCTTAATATTGTGTATTTTAGATGCTGCAGGTGATACTGAACCACCAACCTCTATTCGTATTTTATGGGGTATAGTTATTGCACTTATTGCATGGGTACTTATTTATGCAGGAGGCCTGCAAGCAATAAAGTATGCGTCAATCATCATTGGCTTCCCTATTTCTATATTTATTTTAATGATGGGTGTTACCTTGTTTTATAGCATTCGCCGTGAACCAAAGCCATGGGCAATGTTGCCGCAACACGTACATCCGTGTAAAGAAAAACTCGATGGCCCTGTGGAGCACTAAATCAATATAATAAGACTAATAAACAAAAACCCTGCTATTTAGCAGGGTTTTTTTATTGCGATGTAATTTATACTAAACCGGTATCGCCTACTTCTTCAGGAAGTTGTGTTAAAAGCCACTCTCTAAAATACTTTACACTCGCAGGTATGCGGCCACCGTTATCTGGCTCTAGTAAAGAAAACTTAGATTCAGTGGCTAATACATGCTCGGTTGGACGCACTAATGCACCACTTTGTAAGTATTCATCAGCCAGAGACCCCCACGCTAATGCAATGCCTTGACCATTAATTGAGGCTTGCAACAACATGGGGTAATTATTTATGTTAATGCGGCTTTTAGGAGCTATCTGCTCAAGTCCTACTCCTGCAAACCACTCATCCCAATTAACCCATCCCATTTGTGTTTCATCTAAAAATAAAATTGTTTTATTAAAAATATCTTTCGGATCGTTCGGATTACCAATTTTTTCAAGATAGCCAGGACTACAAACTGGAAACACTTCTTCGCAAAACAAAGTGGTCACCTTCATATTAGCTGGAGGCGTGCGACAAAAAAACAATGCTAAATCGCATTCTAAACGGTTTAAATCAACTACATTATCAGATGCTAATATTCTTAAATCAATGTCATCATATTGATTTTGAAACTCAGCAACTTTTGGCAATAACCACAAGGATGCCATTGCATTAGTTGTCGCTACGGTTACTTTTTTATCCCCTTGCCATTTTTTTACCTCTCCTGTTATATCAGCAATATCCAATAAGGAGCGACTTATAGACTGATAATACTGCAGACCAGCTGAGGTTAAATGAATACTGCGGCTTGCACGAGTAAATAAGGCTTTACCTAAATACTCTTCTAACTGTCGTATTTGACGACTTATCGCACCTTGAGTAACGTTAAGCTCATTTGCTGCAAGAGTAAAACTTAGGTGTCGAGCGGATGCTTCAAATGCGACTAGACTGTTTAGCGGTGGCAATGGACTAATTTTCATATAATTTCCTACTGCGTTTCTATCAAAGAAACTAATAACCAATCCATTGAAGGTAAAAGTAAGTACTGAATATATTTTTAAACATTGAGTTAATCAATTACAAATTTGGTAAGGTTTTAGTGTGGGTAATTAATTAGTTTGTGAAGACATATAAGCACACGCCCAATATGTAGACGTGTGCTTTGAATATTGGTTTAGAAGTAATAGCCAATATTAATGTTAAAGCGACGCTCAGTTTCGCTGCTATCGCCCGCTAATGAACCACCAACAAATGGCATATTTTTACCATGAACTAAGTCAAAGTAAGTAAATAAACCACCAGCAGCTACCGAGAAACCGGTTACGTTCATCCACGTATCTCTGCTGTTGTCTGATTTGTCGTAAATAGCACTATAGTCGTTATAAAACTGTAAGTTTGTTACCGCGCCCCATTGTACCGGTACGCTGTATGCTACGTTTGCACTCGACATTGTTGCCTCTGCCGCCATGCTGTCGTAAAACGAGTAAGCGCCCACAGCAATACGGTTTACGTTATCAATGTCGTAGTTATATTCACCGTGTTGAAGTTGTAAGTTCCAAGGGCCCATATTACTGTTTAAATGTAATGCCCACGCGTTGTAGTCTCCTGCGCGGTCAACACCATCATGCAAGCCACCAGCGAGTGCCGACACACCTATTTCAGTTTTACCACCTTCATGTTCTAGGTGGTAGCCGTAACGACCTGAGAACGTATTGTACTCGCCTATAGCATTAGTTGGCTCGGCATAAACACCATCCCCAGCTTCTCTAAAGCCAACAATATCGTAAGAATAGCGATCGCTGCGGTTATCTACATAACCATCAACACCACCTAATTCATCATTTTTGAAAAAGCCCAAATCAAGCTGCCAGTTATCAGCAATCTTACGCTTAAATAACACCCCTAAATCGTGGTCGTCTTCAAGGCCAACATAATAGTTAGTGCTGAAAAAGTAGTTATGTGAATTGTATGGCCAGTTACCAAAAGGAACCTTGGTAATACCTGCTTGAACTTGCCAATCATCAGCAAAATCGTAAGCTGCATAAGCGTATTTAACAGCGGTCATATAATCAAAAAAGCGAATTTCAGCGTTTAATTTTACATCACCAACGTCGCCTGAGAAATTTAAGCGAAAAATATCAAAGTCAAAATCGCCGCCGCGATTTTTATTATCGTCATCATACGAAGTATGGCTGTAGTTGGTTCGAACAGCACCACCAACTTTAATTCCCTGAGGCTTGTGTTCATGTTTAGCTACTTTAACTTCAGCTGTATCTTCTTTCACTTCAATGGTGCGTTCGATTGATTTTTCACTTTTTTGCTCTGCTTTCGCAAGTTGCTTTTGCAGCATTTCCACTTGTTTTTGTAAGCTGCTTAATTGCTGCTTTACTTTATCAAGATCTGTATCTGCATGTGCCTGATGTGAAAAAACAACCATAGCCACTGCTAGTGCTAAAGGTTTCATAGGTGTCATAATTTGTCCTTGCTTGCCTTGTTGATATTATTAACTCGAACTTGGTCAGCGTGAGCTAAGTACCTGCTTGATTTTACATGTTGTTTTACAATGATAACGTATTTTTACAACTCTTCAATTACACTTTGTGATTTTGCGCAACACACCAGCAACACACAAACTACTTTTTAGCAGGGTAAGCATGACAATTAATCATCATTTTAATAAATAAAAGCAGTAGCTTGCAAAATTAAAGCTTAAAAAGTAGCAGGATGATCATGTACCTATTTTTAATGTGTTATTATTTGAGAAATCATATTTAAAACAGCCAGTTTGCTGCTACATATATAAATTGAGGACGCTCAAAAAATGAAAAATAACGATACCTTTAACACGATTGCTACGTTAATTTTTAAACATCTTTATAATAACTTTCCAACTCCAAGTCAGTTAGATCCTGAACAATTAATTAGCGATGCCTCAGATCATCAAGGTGAGCAAATAAAAGGAACAATCGCCTTTCTTCTTCATGAAGAATATATATTTTCGACGCCAAGCGCCGCTTTTTTGCTAACCGAAAAAGGCTTTAGCCACGCTTTGTGCCCTAAATTTTAATCTAACCGTTTAAAAAGCGATACCACAAAAAAGCCCTAGCAATTAAAGCTAGGACTTTTTAATGATTTTTAACGTTTATTTTTTCTCTTTTTCTAAACGCTTTTTAAGACTCAAAGCCGCATCTGCAGCCAACAAACGCATAAATTCAGAGCCATTGTTTTGTTCGCCTTGACCCGCACCTATAACAATTTCAGGCACTAAGCGGCTGTTACCTAAGCTATTAAATAAAGCCGTTTGAATTTTAACTTCTGCTTTAAGTGTTTCATCAAACACATATTTAGGATCAAGTGCTGCTGACTTTGCTCGTAAACGTGCTTCAGCTAATACATCCATGCCTAAAGCTTCTAAGCGTTGCTGTTTTAAAATTTCTTCTTGCTCTTTTGCAAGCTCAGCCTTCACTGCAACACGCTGTTGTGCAGAAATAATCGCATTGGCTTTTATTCGCTCTGCATCAATTTGCTCTTTAATTTTTAGCTTTTCAGACTCAGCTCTTTGCTTTGCAATCGCTTGTTCGCCTAATGCAACTTCTGTACGTGCTTGTTGCTCCGCCTTTTTAAGGTTTTGTCTTGCAAGCGCTTCATCTGCTGCAGCTTGCTTTTGCGCCTCTAAGCGTGCATTTACCTTATTTTCGTAATCAATATCAATAATACTCGCATCAACCACCGTGATGCCGTAAGAGCCTAAAATAGGTGCATTACGCAGCGGCTTACCTTCAGCATCCTTTTTTATATTAATGGTAACGCGTTGTTGCTTACTTAAATTGCTTAAATCGTCGGACTTGTCACGCTCGCCAGTACTAATAATTTGCTCAGTAACAAAAATGCCATTAGTCAGTTGATCAGAAAAATCTTGGCTTAATTGACCATTACCACCTGAGTAATGTTGCTCAACCGACATCATACGTGCCGACGCTTTTACATTTTCTGTAGTGGCACGCATTAAAAGATTAGATATCAGGGTTTCTTGGGAGCCAAATTCTTCATGAATTTTTAATAATCCACGTAAAGCGCCCGACTCACTTGCCGGTACATTACCTGGTAATCTAAAACGTGATACTCCTCTGGCGCCACCTGTCGTGGTATCTAAGAATCGAATAGGAATGAGTGGTACAATGGCACTGGCTGTTGCACTGCTATCACCGGTAAAGTTAATCGAGATAACTTTTTTATAGGCCGATGTAGTGCCAAATGCTTTTAAGTAAGGGCCCGCTTGATTTATTACCGTTAAATTACCAGTAAAAGCTGACTGATGAACTAACCGTTCATCGGCTTCATTCCATGAAATAACCTGCGAAGTTAATGTTGCAATAACTGCTAACACCACAACAACGGATGTTAGTAAAATCACATTACGACGACCAAAACGCGCCATAAATGAAGTGTTTTTTGCCTCAGCGACTGTTTGTTGCTCGCTATCCATTTTTAGTACTCTCCATGTTTAGTTTCTTTTTAACAAAATACGTAATTTCTTGTTCGCTTAAATGCGCACAAAAACTACCCGATCGATGCAAATCTATAAATGTTGCAAGGATCTCTTGTTTGCCTTTAATTGTTTTTTCCTGGTTTTCTTGGGTTTGGTTTTTCTCGCTAAGTTGAGCAATAAGATCATCAATGATGGTGTCTTTATCAAATAACACATTATATTCTTTTGACTTTCTTACTCGACTCTTACGTACATTGCTGTAAATCACATAAAGCGCCACACACAAAATAATAACAAGCGTACTTAACCCAATAATATAAAAAATCATAACGTCTGCTTATATTAATTGAATAATTAACCCTAACAACAAATGTAACGATTAAATCACAAATGTTAAGCCGATAATTTTACAGAATAACGACCCAAATAACAGAATTAATACTTGGCTCTTGTATATTTTTGTAAAAATTAAAATAGAAAAGTTCAATATCTGAAGTCTCAACATCAACAATGTTACTTTTAGTGAGTGTGGGTGACAGCCGCTTAGAGTCAACGGTAAACATCTTCTGTTCAAACTTTCATATTGAATATTAAGCCATTTATCCTTTTTAAAATAAGCTGATTTCAAAGTGAAAAATGCAATAGTTTCCGAGTAAAGTTAAAAATATTTAAATTTTTTCTGGCGAAGATCAAAATGCGGCCTACCCTTAGTATGTAAATTAGGTACTGATTATTTGCTCAAAATTAAATCATATGGGCATGCAGTTGATCATTTACGTTACATCAAACCACTTATTAGTGAAAAAAGGATATAAAGATGAAAAAATGTAAATACGCAGCATTGCTCGCTACAGCTATCTATGCACAATACAGTTTTGCTGCAATCGATGAGCTCACTATTTTACAACACACTCAAGAAGCAAAAAAAACCACAATTGCCAAACACGCTAATACCCATGTAAATCTTTCTAGGCAATTTACAATCGAAACAACACAAGGTCCTGTAATTACTCAAACTGTATCGCACCCTAATGCTGATTACATAAAGCTACATTTTAGCCAAGTAGATCTAAATGGTGACGCAAAGTTAGTCGTTAGAAGCGAAGACAACTCAGAGCGTTATGAATATAGTAGTAATAATATGGACGCTGCAACAATCGATAGCTTAAACGGAGATGATGGTGTGCATTCATTTTCTTCTATGTCGGTTTCAAATGACAGCGTTATCATTGAATATTACCCTGATCCAAAAAACAGTAAGCAGCAACACCAGTTTGGTGTTATTGATAGCTATTATTACGGCACTGAAAGCGCCAATATAAATATCAATGAACAAAATAAACCTGCCCCTTTGTCTACCTGCGGTATTAATGAGCGCAAAGACGTGCAGTGTTGGGCTAATTCCAACCCAACAGAGTTTGACCGCAGCCGCCCGGTAGCACGCTTAGTAATTGGTGGCCGCAGCTTATGTACCGGTTGGCGCGTTGGCAGCGATAATAAGTTATTTACCAATAACCACTGTATAGAGACTGCATCTGAGCTTGCCTCTACAGAAGTGTGGTTTAACTACCAAAATAAAAGTTGTAATGGGACAACCAGAGAAACTATTGTAAAAGTAACAGGTAAAGAGTTTTTTAAAACTGACTACACGTTAGATTACACCCTATTTAGTGTTAATGACTTTGCCAATATTGAACAGTTTGGCTACTTAGGGCTTGATGTGCGAAACGCACAGCAAAGTGAACGTATTTATATTCCGCAACATGGTTCAGGTAATCCTAAGGAGCTGTCTATAGAATCGGATCAAGACACCAATGGTTTGTGCCAAGTTAATGCCCCCTCAACGAATGGACGTGGAAGTAATACTGATATTGGATACTATTGTGACACTATAGGCGGCTCTTCTGGTTCTCCTGTTGTTGCAGCATCAAGTAATCGTGTTATTGCACTTCATCATTTAGGCGGATGCTACAATAAAGGCGCCAAAATAAGTAAGATTTGGCCCCAAGTGGCAACTTACTTTAATAACACAGTGCCTGTTGGCGATAACGACGGTAATACACCACTGCCACCTACCGCACGTTTTGAATACAGCTGTGAGCAATTACAGTGTAATTTTGATGCAACAAGCTCCAGCTCAGCAGGTACTATCAATAGCTATAGTTGGAACTTTGGCGATAATCAAACCGATACAGGTGCAACTGTAGTGCATAATTTTGTATCTGAGGGTGATTACGACGTCTCTGTTACGGTGCAAGATAGTAACAATAATACAAACACGCTAACCCAAACGATTAGTGTTTCAAATGGCTCACCAACAGAAGTTGAATTAACTAAAGGGCAAGCATTAACAGGCCAAAGTGCAGCATTAAATCAAGAGACTATTTACTATATTGATGTACCTGCAAATAGCACTAACATCTCAATCGACATAACGGGTGGTTCAGGTGATGCAGACCTCTATGTTAAAAAGAGTACAGTGCCGAGCACAAATAATTACGACTGCCGCCCATTTAGAAATGGTAACACTGAAAGCTGTAATATAAGTCAAGGAGAAGGTCGTTTTTACATTATGCTTAAAGCGTATAACAGCTATCAAAACGTAACTATCGTGGCTAATTATGAAAATAGCGCACCACCTACAGATAATGATACTCGCGTATTAACATCTCGTGCTTATGGATTTCCAGATTTTTGGCAGCGCTATAGTTATGTAGTACCTACAGGCGCAACCACTGTAAACATAAAAACATTGGGTGGCGAGGGAAATACTAACCTCTATGTTCGAACGGATGCAGCCGTAACAAAAACACAATATGATTGCTTATCGAACAACAAAGACAACAATGAAAGTTGTATCTTAGAGGTGAGTTCAGGCCAGACATTACAAATCGGCTTGTTAGGCGTCACTAATTACGATTGGGTTAAGCTTGTTGCAACTGCAAAATAATTAATATCATTCCCCTGAAAAAGCACTGTAGTGAACCTGCAGTGCTTTTTATTTGGTTTTAATTTACTCTTTTAATGCAGGCGTAATAAACATCACAATAAATAAAAAATACCACCTATTACAAAAAGAACTCATAGTTAGTCGTTATTAAAAAGCATAATCCGATCTCGCTATTGAGTGCGTGATAATAGCTTCAAAACTTGTTTAACTACCATTTCTGGCTCATCATTTTGTGGATAGTGGTAACTTTTACCCGTTAGCACTATCTCACCTTGAGGAAAAGCATTAGCCCAGTTTGAATGCAGTTCCCCCCACATTTCACGCCCTTTTTCAGTAAAAAATAACACCGATGGATTTTCATATTTTTTAACTGAGGCAATAACCGTCACGGGAATATCTGCTATTTGTGGGTAATCGGGCAAAGGCCGCTTCGACCAAAAGTCTAAATACTGATTCGACATACCATTTTTCATATCGTCACGTTTTATAGCGGCAATTTCTTTTTCAGCGCGCGGTAAATCAATCTTACGCATAATATCAACATCATGCTCTGAGGCGGGTTCAATTAACATTAACGCTTTAATGTTATCGGGGTAGCTTGCTGCAAATACCCTTGCGATATAAGCACCATAAGAATGCGCCACATAAACTACCGGTTCATCAATTTTTAGCGCTTTGAGTAATAATAAAGCCTCAGCAGCATACTCTTCTGAGCTATAGTTTTTCTTTATTTGCGCTGAGCCGCCATTGCCAATTCGAGAATAGCGAATTACTTTTGCATGCTTGGTAAGCGAGTTATAAATGGGATCCCAATCACTAAGCCCTGCAGAGCCACCTGCCTCAAGTAAAACAGTGTGTTTACCACTACCCGCCATTTCATATTCAATATCAAAGCCATTTACTTTAACTTTTGCAAGCTCAGCAAACACAGCGGTAGAGGTGATTAATACCCAAAATAGAATCGTTTTTATTATTAGTTTCATATTGTTGAAAGAATATGGAGTGTTGGCTTAAGTTATAACATTGAGCACTATGTTTATAAATAAATTCTCTATCACAGAACCTCAGAAATAAATAATCACGTCAATCACCCTTAAATCATGTTTTGACTAATAGATTTCCCTATTCAAACCTATAAACCTCTGTGACCCTATGCCATAATCTAAATAATTCATAAATTTAGTAACTTGGCGGTATATAAACCGTTTCAAGCTAACTTATAGGGTTTTTTAATGGCTTATCAAGAGCAAAATCAAGCAACAATCTATTGGCACGACTACGAAACTTGGGGGGCAAGCCCGCAAAAGGATAAGCCGAGTCAGTTTGCCGGTGTACGCACCGATCTTGATTTAAATATTATTGGCGAGCCGCTTATTGAGTACTGTAAGCCACAAGCGGATTATTTACCCCATCCTGAAGCGTGTTTAATTACCGGTATTACCCCACAAGTGGCGATGCAAAAAGGCTTAGTTGAGGCTGAATTTATTGCTAAAATTCATGCAGAATTTAGCGTACCCAATACCTGTGTGGCTGGTTATAACAGTATTCGCTTTGATGATGAAGTAAGCCGATATAGCTTTTATCGTAACTTTTACGACCCGTACGAACGTGAATATAAAAACAATAACAGTCGTTGGGATATTATAGATTTAGTGCGTGCCTGCTATGCACTGCGCCCTGAGGGCATTGAGTGGCCGCTAAAAGAGGATGGCAGCCCTAGCTTTAAGCTTGAGCATTTAACTGTTGCTAATGGTATTGAACATGCCGCTGCGCACGACGCACTAAGTGATGTAACGGCCACCATTGCCTTGGCCAAACTAATTAAAGAGAAGCAGCCTAAGCTGTATCAGTTCTTTTTTAGTCTTCGCGGTAAAAAAGCACTCGCTGAAATGGTTGATGTGTTTAATATGACCCCATTAGTGCACACCTCGTCTCGTATTCCAGCAACACAAGGTTGTACCACTTGGGTAGCACCTATGAGTTTTCACCCGGTAAATAAAAACGCAGTTATTTGTTTTGATTTAACCCAAAACCCGCAGGTGTTACTTGATTTAAATGTGGAAGAATTACGTAAACGTTTATACACCAAACGTATAGATTTAGCAGAGGGTGATTTACCGGTAGGTTTAAAACTGGTGCATTTAAACAAGTGCCCTATTTTAGCACCTGCTAAAACGCTACTGCCTGAAAACGCTGCTCGCTTGGGTATTGACCGTGAGCAATGCTTGGCTAATTTAGCCATTTTAAAAGCCAATACCGAGCTACGTGATAAAGTCACTGAGGTATTTAACGAGCAAGGCGATTACAGCGCGACCACGAACGTGGATTACTTATTATATGATGGCTTTACTAGCCATGCTGATAAAGCCAAATTTGCGATTATTCGTGATGCAAAGCCTGAAGACCTAGCAAGCTTAAAGCTTGAATTTGAAGACCCTAAATTTAATACTTTGCTGTTTAGATACCGCGCCCGTAACTGGCCACAAACGCTAAACCAGCACGAGCTTGATCAATGGCGTCAATATTGCCAAAGCAAGTTAATGCATGGCGAAGATCAGCCATCAATCAGCGCACAAGATTTTATGATCACCCTTGAAAACTTAGCGCATGAACATGATGACAGCGAAAAAAATCTAACAATTTTAAAAGCCTTATATAACTACGCGCAAAGCATGTAATTTACTGTAGTTTATATAATGCATAAAAACGCGACCTTTTAGCAAAAAAGTGTCGCGTTTTTTGTTAAAAGGTAAAAAACCAAAAAGCTATCTCAACAAGAGAGGTAAATGAGAAAACATAAAACCAACATTCATTTTTTATGTTTATCACTTCCTCTAAAAGCGCAGCGTCTCTTATCCTCTTTGTGAATAATTTACTTTTACCAATTACATTACTTCTTATGCAGTGCTTCTATCCGTGCTAATAAGCTTGAAGTATCGTATCGTCCGCCGCCCAGAGCTTGTACATCAGCGTAATATTGATCAACCGTTGCAGTCATTGGCAGTGTTGCACCGTTATTTTTAGCTTCATCTAGTGCAATGCCTAAATCTTTGCGCATCCAATCTACAGCAAAACCAAATTCGTACTCACCTGCCCACATTGTTTTGTAGCGGTTTTCCATTTGCCACGAACCAGCAGCGCCTTTAGAAATGGTTTCTATTACTTTTTCGCCATCAAGCCCCGCTTGTTTAGCAAAATGTAAGCCCTCAGCTAACCCTTGCACTACACCAGCAATACAAATTTGGTTAACCATTTTACATAATTGCCCTGAGCCCGCTTCGCCTAAAAGCTGACTAAAACGGCTAAATGCCGCCATGATAGGTTGTGCTTTAGCAAATACCGCTTCGTTACCACCCGCCATTACGGTTAACACCCCATTTTCAGCGCCAGCTTGACCGCCCGATACCGGCGCATCAATAAAGTCGATATGCTGTAAAGCCGCTTTTGCCGCAACTTCACGCGCTACCTCAGCAGAAGTAGTTGTGTGATCGATTAAAATCGTGTTTTTATCCATACCAGCTAAAACGCCATCATCGCCGTATACCACTGACCGTAAGTCGTCGTCATTGCCAACACACATAAATACCATATCGGCATCACTTGCTGCCTCACGCGGGGTAGGTGCAAAACTGCCGTTAAAATCTTCAACCCATTTTTGTGCTTTAGCTGCTGTGCGGTTATAAACACATACGCTGTGCCCCGCTTTTGCTAGATGCCCTGCTATTGGGTAACCCATTACGCCTAAACCTATAAATGCAATTTTAACTGACATAAAAATGACCTATTTAACTGATAACTTAGAAACATAAGCTCGATTATGTCAATCGGCCGCTAAAAAAGCGAATGAAAGTCTTTTAAAATTTCCCGCATAAGGAAATTAGGTAGGTAATCTATGGATAGCATTTATCAATTTAACGCACCACTTTGTAATAACAGTGATTTTCCTTTGAGCCAGTTAAAAGGAAAAACGGTTCTTATTGTAAATACAGCAAGCAAATGTCATTTTTCGGCGCAATTATGTGCGCTTGAAAAGCTATACCAACAATACAAAAGCGATGGGTTTACTATTCTGGCTTTTCCATGTAATCAGTTTGATAAAAACGAACCATTAGAGGGTATGGCAATAAAAGACTACTATCAAAAACACTTTGCAATTAATTTTGAAGTATTTGATAAGGTTATGGTGAATGGCCCCGATACGCACCCCTTGTTTAGTTATTTAAAATCACATACGCGTGGAATTGCACAAAACCGTGCAATAAAGTGGAACTTCACTAAGTTTTTAGTTAATGCCCAAGGACAACTAATTGCACGTTATGCGCCGCGCACTAAACCGGAGTCACTTCATAGTGTAATTAGAAGTAGTTTAGAGGCAACACCGATTATAAAAACAGCAAATAGTCGTTTTAATACCACAGCAATATTAAAGTGATAAGGCATCTATAATAAAAATGGTTTATGGTTGATGTAACTAGATTAGTTGGATTGTAATAAATGAAGATTGCTTTTTTTAGTGCTCAAAAATACGAGCGCCCTTTTTTCGAACAAAGCTTAACTGGCTTTTCTAACATCGCTATTACCTATTTTGAGCAAAGTTTATCGATGCACACTGCGGTTTTAGCTAAAGAATTTGATGCTGTATGCGTATTTGTAAACGATTCGGTAGATAAAGCGGTTATTGAGCAACTGGCTATATTTGGGGTTAACACCATTTTACTGCGCTGTGCGGGTTTTAATAATGTAGATTTAGCCGCTGCTAAACAGCATGGTATGCGTGTTCTGCGCGTTCCGGCTTACAGCCCTGAGGCAGTCGCAGAGCATTGTATTGCACTTATGCTTACGCTTAGCCGTAAAACCCATAAAGCTTATAACCGCGTACGTGAAGACAATTTTGACTTGAACGGCTTACTTGGCTTTAACTTGCATAATAAAACGGTGGGTATTATTGGCTGCGGTAAAATTGGCCAAGCATTGTGTAATATATTAACCGGTTTTGGCGCTCACATTTTAGTATGCGATCCTAATGCACAAGCTGGTAATTACACAATTACTGATTTAAACACCCTGCTTACACAAAGCGATATCATTTCTTTGCATTGCCCGTTAAACGAGCACACTCATCATTTAATAGACGATGACGCATTTGCAGCAATGAAAACAGGAGTTATGCTAATAAACACCTCGCGCGGTGCATTGGTTAATAGTAAAGCGTGTATTAAGGCACTTAAATCACAAAAACTAGGTTATTTAGGGCTTGATGTGTACGAGCAAGAATCAGAGCTGTTTTTTAAAAACCACAGTGACGATATAAACCAAGACGATATTTTCTCTCGCTTGGTGAGCTTTAAAAATGTATTGATCACCGGCCATCAAGGCTTTTTTACTCAAGAAGCGCTTACAGAAATTGCCAATATCACCTTACAAAATGCATTTGAGGTTACTCAAGGAAATAGCTTAACAAACGAAGTGCTATAGCGCGGCTAAACAAAAAGCAAAAAAGCGAACAAAATATAGTGTTCGCTTTTTTTGTTATCAATAACACATGAGTTGTTGTTGTATTCTAGCCAAACGCAACGTTTGCAAATACTAAGGTCATTAGCACTGGGCAGACAAAACGAATGTACTGAGCAAACCAATAATGTGCACCAGAACTTGCTTGATGAAGCTTATTACCACGCTGCCATAACCAGCCCACTGTAATAAAATAAAACAGTCCCATCAACGGGAGTTGGTATTGGGTAAATACCATAATAACCAAACCAAATAGCCAATCAAAATTAACAATAATAGTACTGGCACAAACAAATACAATGGCGCTAACGGCCCATGTAGCTTTGGTTCTATCAACACTGTGGTTTTCTACTAAAAAAGCCACAGGAATTTCAGTCGATGAAATGGTTGATGTAACTGAAGCAATCGACATCAATACAAAAAATAGTAAGCCAACCAATAAACCAATTTCACCCATGGTGCCAAATAACTCAGGTAATATGGCAAAAATAAGCTGCCCTTCACCAATTAGCTTGCCGTTGCTAAATACTTCAACGCCATTGAACTGCGCCACATATATAGCCGGTATAATTAATAGTCCAGCTAAAAATGCCACGCTGGTGTCGAGTAACGCAACACTTGCAGTCAATTTTGGTAAGTTAGCACCGGGCTTTAAATAAGAGCCATAAATCATCATACAGCCCACACCCAGTGATAATGAGAAAAACGCTTGCCCCATTGCGGCAATAATTAAATCGGGGTCGAGTATTTTACTAAAGTCAGGCACTAAATAGGCCGCAAACCCTTCGTTGGCACCCTCTAAGGTAGCAATGTAAGCAATTAGGCCAACGAGTAAAACAAGTAATAATGGCATTAAACGGCGCGACCAAGTTTCAATTCCTGATTTAACTCCCTTTAAAATAATACTGGCGGTTAAAATAAGCATCAGCGGCGTAAATATAAAATTACGTAGCATAGAGTCGCTATGTAAAAACTCACTCAAGCTCTGCATACCTAAAAAGGTGGTTATAGGCTCTATGGCGTAAGAAAGCATCCAACCTGCCACTATTGAATAAAAGCTTAACATGACAATTGCGCCAGCTAAGCCTATATAACCTGCAGCAGCGCCTACTTTAGGCGCATGGTCTTGCCATGCTTGGCCTAAGGCTTTAACCGGATTAGCTTGGGCTTTGTAGCCTAAATACAGCTCGGTGTATAACGCGGGAAGCGCTAGCAAAAAAATAACAATAAAGTACACCAATAAAAATGCGCCGCCACCATGGTTAGCAGCCTGTGTAGGAAAACCCCATATATTGCCTAAACCAACCGCAGCACCGGCTGCTGCCAATACAAAACCAAGTCGACTTTGAAAACCATCACGCACTTGTGTCATACACCTACAAATCTGTTATTATTTTATCGAATGTGAATTAAACCATATTTAAGGGCGACTGAGTAATAAAAATGTACTTAGCGCGCATAACAGCAAACAACCGCTCACAAACTATCCAGCTTATAACGATAACTATGTAATCGGTATTCACTTTTAACGAGCAATAATGAGTTCAGCTTACTTCGACAATCAGTTATTACAAACCCCGCTTGCTGAGAATAATAACCACACCATTTTATTATTTGATGCCAGCCAATTGCAGGTTGATGAACTAACACTTACACAGTTTTTAAGCCCGTTTGAATTAAGTGTCATCGCGCGTCGTAAAACGCCTCAAGCAAAGCAAGAATATGTAGCAACGCGGCTGTTACTAAAATATTTAGTCAAAAGTGTATTACCTAGCAGCAGTAATATAACGCTTGATAAAATCAGCTCTGAATTTAATCAACAAACCTGTAAGCTTGAGCTAAATATAAATAACAACCAGGTGTATAGTTGCTGTGTGTCACACTCTCATGGTTTGGTAGGCGTGGCGCTAAATATTGATAATTCGCTATTTGGTTTTGATATTGAAAAAATCAGTTTAAAACGACCATTTGAAAAACTCGCAAAGCACTTTTATGATGCTGCAGAAGTGGCACTTATAACTAAGCAACCATGCACAGCTGCTAAAGCGGCGACATTTTTTAGACTTTGGACTTTAAAAGAAGCATTAGCAAAAGCAACCAGCCGCCCTATTGCCCAGCTATTAAGCCCCAATGTATTTTGTGAGCTTGGCAACTCGCAATTAAGTGCAACTAGCACCGCATTAACAAACGATGTAAACGAGCAGTTTGATATAAGCGTTGTGGCAAAAAAAAGCACCGACTGGCGGTGCTCATTTATCTCATTGAAAGCGTTAAGCAGCAAGCTCGCCTTCAAGTAGTCGGCTATGAATAGCTTGAACCACAGCATCAGACTCACTTTGCTCAACTAAAAAGCACAGGTTGTGTTTACTCGCACCATGACAAATAAGACGAATGTTAAATTCGCTCAACACCTGCATTAAATTCATTTCGTGCTGACGCAATACAATTTCAGACCCAATAAGTGCTACTAGGGTTAAATTGTTCTCAACCGATACATGGCAAAACTCAGCAAGTTTATCTAAGCACTCTTGATCTAGCTCTGGGCGTGATGCATTAGGCGCATTATCAAGGGTAATAGCTACACTAATTTCAGAGGTAGTAACCAGGTCTACCGAAATATTACATTCACTTAAAATAGTAAAAATACGCGCTAAAAAACCACTCGCTAACAGCATTTCTGGGCTTTTAAGGGTTAATAATATTTGGTTTTTACGTTGCGTGACCGCACGAATACCAGGTAGCTGCGATTTTTCACGTTCAATCCAGGTGCCACCTCGCTCTGGCTCTGTGCTTGAGCCAACAAACACATTTATATGGCTACGACTGGCTGGCAAAATTGTAGCCGGATGCAGCACTTTAGCGCCAAAAGTGGCCATTTCTGCCGCTTCATCAAAGCTTAAACGCGCAATAGGTGTGGCTTTTACACACAAACGCGGATCGGTGCTAAAAATCCCCACTACGTCGGTCCAAATATGCACACTTTTAGCGTTAATTGCTTCAGCTAACAAGGCGGCACTGTAATCGGAGCCACCGCGACCCAGTGTAGTGGTGACATTGTTTTGATCACTGCCAATAAAACCCTGAGTAACAATAACCGTGTTCTCTAGTAAAGGAATTAAATGCTCTTTAGCTGCAAGCGCTGTAGCGGCTACATTAGGCGTGGCTTTACCAAATTGGCTATCAGTTTTAAGCACTTGGCGAACATCAAAACGCTGCGAATTTAAGCCCTTTAAGCGCAATACTTGAGTAAATAAATACGACGATAAACGCTCGCCAAAGCTAAGTAGCTCATCATGTTGTTGCTCTGTTGTCAGTATTTGATGTGCTAGTGTTTGGAAGTCATCGAGGGTGTTATTAAAACCAAGCGCTAAATCATCATCTAGGGTCAGATCAGTTAAAATTGCCTGCTGAATAGCAAGTACACCGTCAACATGCTGTTGACGTTCAGCGGCATCAATATCAGCTTTACAAAGTGCCACCAAGTGATTAGTTACACCGGCGCTGGCGCTCACTGCAACAATTCGAACGCTGTTATCGTTTACAATGATTTCGCTACAACGGTTCATCGCCTCAAAGTTAGCAACGCTGGTGCCACCAAATTTGGCAACAATGTAATCTGATTTTGTGCACTGTGAACTTTGTGGCACTGATTGGGTAGTCATTTCGTCTCCTTTCGCGGCATCCAAACCGCAATAAAACAAGAAGAACTTGGCAGGAAATAAAGATAAGAAAAATCTACTGCCAGAAGCTCTCCACCTAAATTGGTGACAGTTTTGAGGATTCAGCCCCATAAACCGAAAAACAATGGTAACGACCCATTATTTTCCTCGGCGAGTACTTCCCTCCTTAATGGTCGCAGGCTGTCGTTGCCTCACATTAAGTACCTAAGTATCGCACCTCTTCTGAATGTATTATTAACCTGTGGCTAATAAAACAAAACCGCACTAAGAGTGCGGCTTTGAAAGTTATCGTTTAGACGTCTAGCTGTCAAGTCGTTTTATTATAAAATCAAATAAAACTACCCATAAAGTAAGAGCCAGCATAACCAAAGGTGTAACACACTAACAAATACAACGACAAACGAAGGTAACTTGCAAAAGTAAGTTCTTTAACCTTACTCATAGCAATAATACCAGCCGCCGAACCAATGATCAGCATTGAACCACCCACACCGGTTGCATACGTAAACGACAACCAATGCTGTTGACTCATTACAATGTCGGCTTTTAGTAACGCAGCCGTTAGTGGCACGTTATCAACACCGGCCGATAAAATACCCATTAAGTAGTTAGCGTACTCTGGCGCCATCACTGTATACAGGTTCGTAAATTGGCTTAGCACGCCCACTTCTTTTAATGCGCCAACAAGTAATAACACCCCTACGAAAAACAGTAAGGTGTCGTACTCTATGTCACGTATAAAGTCGATCATATCTTTATTGATATCTTTTTTGCGCATTAAAAATTGTGCGACTAAAAACATAATAGATAGGCCGAGTAAAAAGGTAAGTAACGGCGGCACACTATATAAAACACTTAAAGTAAGGGTAGAAATAACGGTAGTGAAGAAAATAACAGCGATAGTAATGTCGGTTTTTTCAATGCGTTTAAATTTAGTCTTTTTAAACTCTAACTGTTTGTTCATACCAATTGATAATAAAGTAGCCAGTAATAATACGCTTAATAATGCAGGCACAATTAACAGTAATAAATTGCTAATTGTTACTTTACCATCAAGGAAAATCATAAGTGTGGTTACATCACCTGTGATAAGTGATACACCCCCTGAGTTCACTGCAAATACAATTAAGGTGGCGTACTTAACTAGTTTTTTGGCTTCAAGCTTTAATGACATTATAACAGCCAAGGAGATCAGTGTAGCTGTTACGTTGTCGGAGATAGATGAAAATACAAATGCAAAACACCCTACCAAAAACATTAGCTTTCGTTCACTAATGCTGGTTGGCATTATCCGGTTCACAACATTTTCGATGAGTCCTTTGGAGTTTAAATAGGCAACAAAGGTCATTGCGGCCATTAAAAACAGCCATAAGGAAGCAATTTCTAAAATATTGTGGTCAAGGAGGGTTTGAATCGTTTCAGGGCTTTGCCCATTAAGAGGAAAAATAAAGGAGATAATCCAACAAAGTGTACCAAAAAATAATGTCGTTTTGGCTTTGTTTACGTGAATCACATCCTCAATAACGATAAGCAAGAATGCAATCGCTATCAGCGTCAGGATAATCGAGGAAACCATGATATTAAACAACCTTCGGGTTTAAGTAAAAATTGAAACCATGTAAAAAATAGAGGTACACACTCTATGTGCCTATATTCGGCGCGGATACTATCACTAAGCGAGTGTAAAAACTATTATTAAATCGTCGCAAAAACGAATACCATATAAGTTCAAGAAATATAAAATAACGAATACTAGGATGTTGTAACGCCTTATGATCCCAGCTAAAAAGCTACTTAATACCCTCACTGAGCATTGGGGTGTATTAGAGCTATTATTTAAACGCTTTAAAATGGCCGACTTTAGTATTAAAGATTTACAAAATGCCATAAAACAAAAGCAACCGACGTGGAATAATGAGCGCATTTATAAAGAAACCAATCGGTTATTAAATCAAGAAATCATTATTCCATTGGCTAAATCGTCACAACTAGAAATTAACCGTGCCATTGCGGACTTTGCTACCTTTTTACTGCAAGAAGAGCATTTAGGCTTAGCACAAGAAATTAGTGTATTGGTTGATGATTTAGCTCGCTTAGGTAATCGGCTATCTAATGCCGGTGAAATGGAAGATTTTGATGATTTACGTCGCTTTAGCCGCATTATGGATGATCGGGTTCGTAAAATAATTAAGCTGTTTTTACACAACGAAAACGCCATTTTAAATATTGTTGAGCAGGCTAAATCAAATAACGCGGTGCAATCGCTGCAAAAGCGCTACAAAGCCGTCATAGAAGCGTTTGATGAATATATAGAACCCATGCTAGAAATGGTGGATATTAGAGGCGACTTTCATGCCTGTTTTATTCTAATTGAGCAACAAATTAGCACCCAAATAGAACATATTGAACGCTCAGGCAAAGCGTACAGTGATAAACGTATGCTTGAGCAATTACGTACTCGTATTCTCGAGATGCACCTAGTTGGTCGGATAAGTTTACGTAAAAGTGCCGACATGCTAATGCCACTGCGCGAAGAACTGCGCCGTAATAACCTTATTACCCGCCAAGCGGCAAAAGTATTAGGGCTAATTCGTAAAAACGGGGTGGATAATATGCTCAGCGCCGTGCAACCCCATTTTGTAAGCGATGCGCAAAAGTATTCATTGGGTCAACAGCGTCATATTGTTGCCTATATGGCAAGCTTAGCTGAGTTTGAACACCACGAATATCAGCTACCAGAACAAAATGATGTGCCCGCGTTTGTCACGCCAAACATTCCTGACTATCACGATGTAAAAGCGCAATTTACCAAACGCTTTAAAAAGCAGCGTAAAAAACCACAGCCTTTGCTGCAATTTTTAGACGAAAGCTACCCTGAGCTTGAAGCCGATGAAATGCTGTTTTTGTATCAAAAGTTGGTAAGCGATAGCACCCTAGAAATTAGCCAAAGCGATAAGAAAGCCCGCGTTAACATTGCAGGCCAGCACTTTAATTTATATCCCTTTAATTCAGAGCCTCAGGCTGATAAAGCCGAGCACGAGTAATCACCATGACCCATATAAACTTAGATGAGCTTTCTCACTTACAAGCCATTAATAAAAAATTAGTCGCCGGTTACCACATTTGCGAACAAGACACCGTAATGTGGCAAGAGCTTGACCAACAAATAGACGCTTATACTGCCTTATTTACAGCATTAGGCCACGAGTTAAAACACGATAGCCGTGGTTTTTATTATTTTGCCAGCGATGAAAGCACCCCAAACATGGGTAAAATTTCCCGCGCTGTAGCGCTCACTATTTACATTTTAATAGAGCATTTTGCCAATACAGGTAAAGACCCTATGCGCGCATTATTTGACGAGCCAAACGATTTAGAGCTCATGCAAACCTTGGTGCAACTTAATAAACATTTATTTGATCAGCTTGAGATATTCTCGGGTTCTGACTTACGAAAAGATGTGTATTTACGCATGGTACGTTTAGGCCTTGCCCGCGAAGTAGAAGGTGGCTTTATGTTGCAAGCCCCTATTCACCGCTATATTGATGCCTTAATGGAAGTAAACGAAGAGACCTTTATTAGTGAGGACGAGCAATGAAAAATTTATACGGACTGAGTAAACTCGCCCTACTAAATACCGCAGGCTATGCAAAATGTGTGATCCCACTGGATAAAAGTAGCTCGATTTGTGCCCCTAACAACACAGGTAAAAGCTCAGTAATTAATGCACTGCAGTTTCCGCTAATTAACGATTTACGCCTAACCGAGTGGGATGGCCACGATTTAGATGAAACCCGTAAGTTTTATTTTTCATCAGATCAATCGTACATTTTATTGCAAGCCGATTTGCCCCATGGCTCAGTCGTCATTGGAGTAGCCGGCTTAGGTAAAATTGCCGGTTATGCGCACCAATACTTTTGCTATCAAGGTAAGCTTGATTTAGCCCAGTACACCCAAGGCAATACCATTATTAAGTTTACCAAGCTGTTTAACCACTTAAAGCAGCAAGGTTTCAACCCAATAGAGCTTAAGGCACAAGAATTAAACGCCCTACTGACTGGCGGAGCAACGCAATTTGACGGTGAGATCAATTTAAAAATGATCCCCCTCAACAACGTTCAAGACTCTGCAATATACAAAGAAATATTTCGTCGTATTCTTAATTTACATAAATTAGGCGCAAACGACGTTAAGCGCTTTATGCTCCGTGTGTTTGAACGCCATATGTCAAATTCTAAGGTCGACTTTTACGAGGTTTGGCGCCGTTCGTTTGATAAAGTAAACCGCGCAAAACGTGAATTAAAAGCGCTAGAATCAATGCAAGAGCCCATAGCCGCTCTTGAATCTATGCTTGAAAACCAAACCGTGCTTAAAGGTAAACTGGCCGCTTATGCGCCAAAAATTGACCAAGCACTGATTGATTTTGATACGTACCAGGAAGAGCAACTAAGCGAGCTCAACATCGCCCTTGAAGACATTGAGCACGAAAAGCACGAGTTTGAACAAAAGCAAGGGCTATACGTACAACAATCGCGCGATATAGAGCGCAAGCAAACTCAAATTGAACAATGGTTTTTAGATTTCAACGCCCTTAAAAGTGAATTTGAGCTGGTTAATAAAGCCACTCTCAAAACCAACCTAACGCAGTTAAAAAGTGACTACGAGTCGTTGTCACATTCTATTACGAGTGCTCAAGGGCAAAGCCTGCACACCCTTGATTACCGTATTGGTGAAACACAAAAACAAATTAAAAGCTTAAAGTTACAACTTAAAAACTTAGAATTTAATTTATTCACCCGTATGCGTGAAGACTTATCACTGAAAGAAGTAGAAGAAATATCGCGGCTATTAAACCCCGATCTTCTCTCCTTTGCCACCACCAGCAATGGCGATATAACCATTGATGACGAAGATGCCTTTGGTGAATTTTTATCACAGCTGAGCGAAAATGTTAAAGGCGGTATACTCACCCTACCTGGTGCCAGTATTAAACTTAAAAAGCTCTCACCAGTACAAATGCAAAGCGGCGAAAATAAAGAGCAACTGAGCGCTCAGTTAACCGCGCTTGAGCAATCATTAAAAGAGTTTAAACAACAGCGCGAAGTGGCCGCCAATGTTGCTGATAAACAAAAAGAAAAAGACGCGCTATACGAGGAGCTCATGAGTGCAGAAAGCGCACTTAAACGCTTAGAGCAATTTGAAGTGATGCAACAATCGGTTGACGCCCAAGCAATGCTAAAAGAACAGCTTTTAGCCGAGCGCGAACAAGTTGACGATTACCTACAAGATATTCAAAAAAACAGTGGTTCAATTGCTGATAGACGCTCGTTAATCAAATCAAAACAAGCGCAAATTAATCGTCAAACAGAGCGCTTACGCCAAGTTAAAACTGAGCGTATTGACCACACTTTAGATTTATACAGTGGTAAAGTAACGCCTTACATGATTGATATAAAAATCGATTTTGATAATTTAAGCGATTTAATTCATCACTTTAATAAGGACTGCCAAGAGCTACGTAATTTCGATATAAATGTACGTAATACCTATATGCATATTTATAATGCCGGTATTACTAAGTTTGATAACGAAAACGATGAGTTTAGTAAATATCAAAAGCTTATTAGCGCGTTTCATAACATTGATAACGAGCGCGATGCAGTTGAGCGTCAAGGTCGCGTTGCCCTCACTGAAGTGGCCGCTACAATTAAAGGCCTGCGCGAAGATTTAGACCGCTTACGCCGTGAAATGAATAGCTTTAATAAAGGCATTAGCCAGCACCGCATCTCAAACCTGCAAGCGTTTAAAATTAATATTATCCCGCGCAAAATGTTGGTAGATAGTATTGATACTATTATCAGTACCTCTAACCAATTTGAACAAGGCGATACCCTAGATTTACTCAGCCAAGAACCTTACAGCGAGAGCGCGGTAAACGAGGCAAAAGATCATTTAATTAAACTCGCCTCAGACAAAGCAGGCCTTACATTAACTGATTTATTTGATATTCGTTTTGAAGTGGTTAACCGTGCAGGTGAAACCGAGCACTTTGAAAAGATAGACTCGGCTGGCTCAAATGGTACACGTATCACCATTAAGCTATTATGTGGCATGTTGTTTATTCGTTATTTATTAAGCGATCAGGAACAAAACTTATACCGTATACCTATTTATATAGATGAAGCGGCTGATATCGACCCTCAAAATCAAAAGGCAATTATAGAAACTGCCCTGAGCTTTGGCTTTGTGCCAATATTTGCCTCGGTTAAACCGCAAATAAGTTGTGATTATATTGTGCCCATTCGTTCAGTAAAAGACGGTGCACAAAACTGGGTAGATGAAAAAGATTGGATTGAGGTTGAACATAAAGCTCCTCAGCTAGACTAAGAATTAATTGGCTATTCATCTTAGCCAGTTACACTTATTTTATAGATTTTAAATTACCCTCGCCCATGGTAGTTTAAACAAACGCACTTTATTGGAGCAAACGGAATGAAACACATATTTATTGTCGCAGCACTGGCATTACTAACCGCCTGTACACAAACACCCGATTGGGATTACGATAAATCAGCAAACTTTAGTAACTACAAAACGTTTGCTTGGGTAGAAAACGCGAGTCTAACCAAAGACACGAATAACTACCAAATCAGTGGGCTTATGGAAAAACGCGTTCGCAATGCGGTAAACAACCAACTAAGCCAACAATTAGGTATGCAATTAGTTGACGTAGCGCAAGCTGATGTACTTGTTAACTACCATGCAAGTGTAGATAAAGAGCTTGAAGTTGATAGCTTTAACGTAGGCTACGGTGCACGTTGGGGTTACTGGGGCACAGGCTTTAACCACGATGTAAGTGCGCGTGAGTACGAAGTAGGTACGCTGGTGATTGATATTATTGACCGTGAGTCAAACCAACTAATTTGGCGTGGTGCTAAAGATGGTCGTTTAAAGAAAAAACAAACCCCATCACAACGTGAAGCCACCATTAAAGAAACGGTTGCCAATATTTTAAGCAACTTTCCGCCTAAAGCGCAGCAATAAACTTTAATTGATATTTAAAAGCCCGCATGTTTGCGGGCTTTTTTATGGCTTAAAGACTGTTTACCTATAAAGTAATAAGTTACACATTAACAAGGTGATAGCTCAATGCTATAGTAATCATGTTACAAGGATAAAGCTTAATCAATAAGACGTTTAGTAAACGTTGTGTTTAAAGTTGTGAGATAAATTAAAGGATTAAAATGAAAGAAACGTGCCCAAATTGTAAAAGTAATTTTGCAGCTAAAGATATAAAAAATATTAACAACAATAGTATTTTTATTGAAAAACAATGCCCTTCTTGTCAAACATGGTTTTGTTTGAATAAAACACTCACGATTATAAAAATTATTGGCATTTTTTTATTGTTAATAACCAGCCTATTAAATATCTTCAATATTAAGAGTGAATACAGTCTGGTTTTTTCAAGCATTGGCTTGGTAGGCATACTAATGGCAATCATTATTACTTTTTTTGGTAAGCATGAAACGGTCAAATAATCAAAAAACAAAAAAGAAGCAAAAAATAAAACACGCTAATATTAGTAATATTAGAATGCTGTTGAACCAAATCGCATTCTCTTTAGTCTTTTGGGCTTTGGGGTTATTACTTATAATAATCGCAGGAAAATCTATATACGACGGTTATGTTCATACACCAACAGATTATCGAGTGGAGTCTGAGGTTTATTTTTTCTCGACCTCTCCATTTGCTTATCTTTTTAACCTTCTTTTTTACTTAGGAACTGGGATCTACTTTTTAGCTGTGCCCTACCTTTCTAGAGATAAGTTTCCTCGAAAAAAGAAAAAGCCTAATAAATCTAAAAAAAAGCATAAACGAGGTAACAGCTAATTTTAGCTTTATTAGTTACCAGTCTTTTTTATTCAAATACGCCCCAATGAAGTTGTTTTTTATACTTGTGCAATAAATCAATTGGGATATGGCAATAATCATTGGGGTGATTAGTTAAACGATCTTGATGCTCGGGATCGCTAGGGACATAATTAGTCAATGGCGCTACTTGTACCGCTATTTTTTCAGCATCATCACGCTGGCTAATATAATCTCTGGTGATGTTTAAATGATTGCTGTCTTGGCTAAAAATGGCGGTGCGGTATTTTTCGCCTACATCATTACCTTGTTTATTGATACTGTATGGGTCAATAATTTCAAAAAAATAACCGATTAATTCATTTAATGTTACATCTTGGGCATCAAAGGTTACTTTCACGCATTCGGCATAGCCATCGTATTCACCTTGTGTTGTGTTACTAGTGCCATTGGCACGCCCCGCCTCAGTAGTCACTACTCCAGGTAAATACTTCATAAATTCTTGCACGCCCCATAAGCAACCACCAGCAAAATAAAGTGTGTGCTGATTTAATGAATGACTCGATTGTTGTGTTTGCATAATAAAGTGACCAATGTAAATAATTTATAGGATGCAGAGTTACTATTTTGTAACGCTAGATTTGATTATCAAATGCAGTTTTTTATCATTAATGTACAATAGCGCCCAAAATCACCCAAGCTTAGTGAGCTTACCTTATCATGTGATAAAAAGTGATAGGTATTTAATTGTTAGCGCCATTGCATAAAATGAGAATAATGATATGAATCGTGCCCCGCACCTTATTATACCGGCCGTGTTAGCCAGTATTTCAACTGTTGCTTATGCAGAACAGAGTAAAGAAACAGCAACCATAGAACAAATAACAATTGAGGCGTCACCCACTGCCAATACCTTACCCGTAGGCACTTTTGATTCACCTATTTCAAATTTAGAGTACGACCCGCGTGTTGACTTGCAATCACGTAATATGGCTGAAGCACAAGCTGATGTAACGATACGCGGGGGTATTTTTGAAAATACCGGCTTTAGAGTCGGCAGTGCAACTCTACTCGACCCGCAGTCTGGTCACTACTTTGCAGAAATTCCTATTGCACCACAAATGCTAACAGGTGCTAGCGTATTAACCGGAGCCGATAACGCACTTTATGGCATGAATAGCTCTGTGGGTACTGTGTCGTTTGCTTGGAAACCAATAACAACCGGTGGCAGTGTCTCTTTGGGCGCAGGCTCAAATGACTTTAACTTACAAACAATTCATGCAGGTGTGAGTACTCCACTTGAAGCAAACGCTAATTGGCGCATTGGTTTTGAAGGTGAATATTCGCACTCACAAAGTGATGGTTCAATTGATTTTGGCGATCATGACTTTACCCGTACTTCTGGCAGAGTGCAGTTAACTGGGAGCGATTCACAAACTGATTTATTTTACGGCTTACAAGAAAAGTTTTTTGGTTGGCCAAACCTTTATACCCCATTTGGTGTAAATGAAACCGAAGACTTAGAAACTCAATTATGGATGCTCAACCATAAACAAGCCTATGCTACCAACAGTGAATTTGAAGTATCGGCTTATTACCGCAAGCATAACGACCATTATGTCTATTCAAGAGAAAACCCAAGCGCGTTCCAAGCATTTCATGAAACACAAGTAAAATCATTGGCTATTTCAGGTCGTCATGCGCAAACAAAGTCAGTTGCGGTTAATTACTCGGCGCAATATATAGAAGACAGTATTGACTCCACCACCCTTGAAAATAATTTCACTTCACGTAACTACTTTAAGCTTAGTGTATTACCAGAGTACACAGCATCACTTGCAAGTGATCAGCAACTAAGGGTGCGTTTAGGGGCTGCATTTGATAACACCAGTCGTGATGATTCTGAGCTATCACTGATTGGTGATGTTAGTTTCAATACCCAAAATAACGATGGCACTGAGCGTACATTGTATTTATCGTATGCCGAGGCAAGCCAAGTCGCAGGCTACACCGCCATTGGTGGCAGTGAGTCTGGTGGTTTGTTTAGAAGTAACGCTAACCTTGAACGTGAAACCACCAAAAGCTTAGAGCTGGGCTTATTGCTTGAGCAACAAAGCTGGCAGCTTAATTCCGCGCTTTTTTATCGTAAAGATAACAACCTAACCGATTGGACATTTAACTTTGATTCAAGCTCAGCACGATTTGCACAGCCTGTTGATATTGATACCACAGGCCTTGAATTTTTAGCTACTAAACAATTTGATAACGCAGAAATTATTGCCAGCTATGCGTACTTACATAAAACAGAAACCTACGGCGCTGAAAATATTGATGCTAGCTTTTATGCCTTAAATTTTCCTGATCACCGGTTAACTCTAGGTGCGATTTGGAACCCGACTAATGTATTAGAATTTCGAGTAGATAATGAATGGCGTAAACAGCATAGAAATGCGCTACGCCGTTCAGGTGACGAGGCGTTATTTACTCAGCTGACGTTAAAAATAACTCCACCAGCTGTGCCTAACTTCTTTATTAGTCTTGCGGCTGATAACTTATGGGATGAGTCGTTTGAAGAAATTCCAGGTACGCCAGGTCGTGGCGAGCAATATACACTAAGTGCCACGTATAGCTGGTAACTTTATCGCTCAGCGAGGGCTTACTCCACGCTGAGCTTGTTTTTTTAATTAAAATAAGAAACAGACCAGTAGAAAGCTGAATTAGAAACTTCATTTCGCAGCCCTCCCTAAGTATTCTAAAAGCGCAGAATCCCCTCCTCTGTGTACATGCATAATTGAAATAGTATGAGCAAAGAGAAGTGAATGAGAAGTAAATGAGGTAACACTAGCGACAATGCTTAGTGGATACTTAATTGCACTCTCTCAGTACTACTTTTAGAAACACAAAGTAAGTATCTAACCTGAACTCTGGTTAAGAGATTTACTAACATATTGAATCAAAATGATATTTATGTTTATTTTCTCAAGCTAGAGATTTTTAGTGAAAACAAGGCGAAATTACGCGTCAATAGCTAGCCTATTGCAAGTAAATTCAACGCAGTTAGCGCTGAAAATAGCTGCTT